>JALYLC010000226.1 GCA_030774435.1 Actinomycetota bacterium | reverse complement strand
GCACCCGCCGGCGCCACAGCCCACGCCGCCGCGACTTCCACCCCGAGCACCTGCACGTATGACCCGTCCACCTACGACTGCTGAGATCTGAGACCCCACATGCGCACAATCTCCTCGATCGCGTTCTTCCTGCTCGCGCTGTGTGCGCCGGCGGGCGCCCTCGCCGGCACGTTCGTCGTGCCCTTCGGCGGCGGCACGCCCATGCTTGCCGCCGGCTGGACGCCGAGGCCCGACGCAGGCGCTGTGTGCGCATACGAGGGAACGGGAACCGTCTTCCTGAACGCCGGGACGCTGCCGGCGCACAGCGGGTGCCTGTACCTGTTCAACGCGCCGGCCGCCGCGCAGATCCTGGCCGTCAACGTGTCGCTCACCTATGCCAAGGCGAGCGCCGCGACAGGGCTCTGCGCGTACTCGTTCGCGGCGGTGCCGGGTGACACGCTGCGGCACTGCACAGGAGGGTCGTTCGTAAATGCGGTCGCCACGAGCGGCGCGAACTGGGTCGAGCTCGGCCTCTACAACGAAGGCGCGACGGCGATCTCGCTGGCCACGGCACGAGCGAACAACGTCGTCTTCACGAGCGGATGGGTCACGCTCAGCGATCCGACCGCTCCCGGGCTCGCGGCCAACGGGCCGACCGGGATGCAGACGGGACTCTCGGCCGTGCTGAACTGGGCGGCCTCCGACCCCGAGAGCGGTGCGCCGTCGGTCGCCTACTCGATCGACGGCGGCGGTCTCGTAGGGCTGCGCGGGCAGGCGTGCTCGTGGCTGTGCGGCGTAAGCGCCGGCGGCAGCGCGGCAATCGACCTGGGAGCCCTCGCAGATGGGCCTCACTCGGTCACGGTCTACGCGCAGTCGTACGCCGATGCGGGGACGAGCGTGGGGCCGATGGCGTTCACCGTCGATCGCACCGCACCGAGCGAGCCCGCCATCCGGGTCGAGCCGGATGCCGCTGCGCCCGCGACCGGCTGGTGGGGCCATGGCCCGGTCGCGCTGACGGTCTCATCGCCGACCGCGAACGACGTGGCAGGCTCGACGGTACGCGTCTACGGGCCGTCGGGTGGGCTGGCGTTCCAGGTCGCCTCTGCGGGCGCCGTCACGCATGCGACTGTCCCCGCCTCCGCCTTCGCGGTCGCCGGTGCATATGAGGTCGACGTGCTCGAGTGCGACGCCGCCGGTCATTGCAGCGCCTCGCCTCGTGCGGGACTGCACTGGGACGCCGCGGCACCGGCTGCCGCCGTCGACGGCTTCGCCCTGCCGCTCGGAGCGATCGCGGGACGCGACGGTGCGCACCTGACGTGGCCGACGTCTGCGGGCGCCGCGGGTGCGAGCGGCATTGCCGGCGGGTTTCTCGGTCTCGGGCCCACGGCGGCATTGGCTCGCGCTCAGGCGGCCGCCTCGACCACCTGGGCGCCCGGCGTCCCCGGCGTGAGCGAGGCGGCCGTCGCCGCCGGGCTCGTGCACGGAGCCGATCGGGTCTGTCTGGCTGTGCGGCTGCTCTCGGGTGCGGGCATCTCGGCGGCGTCGTCCGGCGTTCGCTGTGCAGCCGTCGACGAGCTCCCGCCGGGCGTCGAGCTCGGGGGCGGCGTCGCCTGGAGCGGCGGCTCCCAGACGGTGACGCTCGCAACGAGCGATGCGAGCGGCGCGGTGTTCTCCCAGGTGCTGATCGACGGAGCTGCGACCGCGGCTCCGGGCGGCGCGGTCACGATCTCGGGCGAGGGCGCCCACGTGCTGCGCGTCGTCGCGCGCGACGGAGCGGGCAACGAGACCGTCGCCGAGCGTACGCTCGGAGTGGATGCGACCGCTCCGACGATCGCCGGCGTGGCGGCCGATTTCCGGGCTCGCGAGGTCCGCGTCGACGCTGTGGATGCGCTCTCCGGTGTCGCGCGTGTCGAGGTGCGCGCCGCCGGCACCGCGCTGGAGACACGGCTTGCGGCGGACGGCCGGACTGCGATCGCGCGGCTGCCCGCCGGCTTCGTGCTCGACGGCGCCGCCGTTGTCGTGCGGGCCTTTGACGCCTCGACCCCCGAGAACATGAGCGAGCTCGCGACCAGCCTGCCCGTGCGCCCGCTGCCGGCACTCACCGGCCTGACCGTCGCCGGGGCGAGTGTGACCGGGCGCGTCGTGGCGGAGTCGGGCGCCCGCATCGAGATCTGGGCCTACCCGAAGGGTCGCGCGCCGCGCCTCGACGGAACGTACGCCACGCGACCGGACGGCACGTTCGCCGTGCGCGTGTCGCCACGGCGCACGACGCGCTACGCCGTCGCCGTGCCCGAGAGCCAGCTTCTGCGCGGTCTGCCCGAGCGCATTGCGGGCAGCGTGCGCGTGACGGCGCGCATCACGGGGCTGCGCTTGCGGGTGGCCGGCACGCGGCTGGTCGTGCGTGCGCGCTTCGGCGGCCGCGGCGAGTCCACGCGGCTGCATTTGCTGGTGCACGACGTGCGCGGCGGCCGCTGGGTCGAGGGCTGTCTCGAGCACGGCCGGCCGGGAGTGCGCCTCGAGCGCACGGGCAAGGTGTGGGGCACGTGCCGCATCCCGCCAGGCGCGCGCGGCCGCGCCTGGACCTATCGGCTCGTCCTGGCGGCGCCGTCGAGCGCGTGGCCGTGGAGAACGCCGTCGAGCGCTTCCAGCAGTGCCCTCCTGCCGCTCTGAGAAAAACCTTGGGACCCTCGGGCGGCCGCGTGCGACTCCCCACGTGAAGGCCGCGATCGGCGCGGCCGCCATGGGAGGTAGGCCGTGTCGATCGGACTCTTCGCCCTCTGGGTCGGCTGGCCCGGAGGGCTCGCGCTCTACGCCTGCGGGCGCGCTGCCCGCGTCATGCGGCGAGACGTCTGACCTACACGAGCGCGGGGAAGGCACTCGCCAGATCGCTCGTGAGAGCGGTCAGCTGGCCTGCGGCGAGCAGGGCGCCAAGCCCCATGAGCACGAGCCCGGAGGCGCGCACGAACAGCGAGGCGCGCCGGCGCAGCGGCGCGAGGCTCGAGAGCCCGCGCGTGAAGAGGAGGCCCGAGAGCAGGAACGGTACGCCCAGCCCGAGCGAATAGACGGCCAGCAGGATGGCCCCGTCGAGCGCCTGCCCGGAGCGGCCGGCGAGCGCCAGGATCGCGGCCAGCGTCGGCCCCACGCAGGGCGTCCAGCCGATCGCGAAGCCGGCGCCGGCGACAACCGCTCCGATCGGCCCGGCGGGCTTGCGTGCGGGCTGCAGGCGTCGCTCTTGCTGCAGCAGCATCCCGCCGAAGCCGGCGAGCACGGCGCCCATCAGCACGATCAGCAGGCCCGAGGCGATCTCGAGCGTCCGCCGGTGCTCGGTCAGCGCGTTGCCGGCTGCGCCCGCGCCGGCGCCGAGGGCTGTGAAGATGGCGCCGAACCCGAGCACGAAGGCCGCGGTCGTGGTCGTCACGCGGCGGGTCTGGTCGGCGAGGTCGTTGAACGACACGCCGGAGACATACGAGAGGTAGGCCGGCACGAGCGGCCAGACGCAGGGCGAAACGAACGAGATCACGCCGGCCGCGAAGGCGGCGCTGAGGCCGACCGGCGAAAGGGCGATCTCGGCGAGGACCGGCATCGAGCTACGCGCCGAGCGCGTGCAACTCGGCCTGCAGCCGCGCCACGCTCTGCGGGCCGATGAGCCGGTCGACGACCTGCCCGCGGCCGTTGACGACGATCGTCGTCGGGAAGTACGTCACGCCGTAGCGGTTGGGCAGGTCGCAGCAGCGCCGGCTCACGATCGGGTACCGCCAGCCCGCCTTGCGGATGAACGAGTGCGCATCGGCCGACGGCGAGTCGATCGCCACTCCGACCATCGCGGCGCGGTTCCCCAGGCCGTTGGCGAAGGTGCGCAGGTCGGGCGCTTCCGTCTTGCATCCGGGACACCACGAGCCCCAGAAGTTGATGAAGACCGGCTTGCCCTGCAGGCGCGCGAGCGAGAACGACCTGGCATCGAGCGTCGTGCCCTTGATCGCGGCGGCGCTGAAGGTCTGGAAGCCGGACGGCGGCACCGTGACGTGCTTCGCATCGATGCTCGAGACGGCGTCCTGCTTGCTCAACCCGTAGGCGAACACACCGCCGAGGGCGATCAGCGCGACGAGTCCCGCGACCAGCCTCCGGCTCATGGCCTCACCCTACCGTGGGCGGAGCCGTTTCCGCGAGGTGCCTATGCTGCGCGCATGCTGATCCGGGCCGCGGTCCTGTGGGAAGCCGGCGCGCCGCTGAGCGTCGAGGAGGTCGAGCTCGGCGACCCGCAGGCGGGGGAGGTGCGCGTGCGCATCGCCGCCGCGGGCGTGTGCCGATCCGACCTGCACGTCATGGAGGGCGTATGGACGTACGACCTGCCGATGGTGCTCGGGCACGAGGGCGCGGGCATCGTGGAAGCCGTCGGCCCTGGTGTGCTCGCACCGCGCGTCGGCGATGCTGTCGCGCTCGCCTGGGTGACGGGCTGCGGCCGCTGCCGCGCCTGCGCTGCGGGCTCCCCGGCTCTGTGCGAGATCGGCTCCCACCTCCACCGCATGCCCGACGGCGGTTCCCGCCTGCGGGCGCGAGGGCAGGATCTCGCTCACTTCATGGCAACGGCGTGCTTCGCCGAGCAGGTAGTGGTTCCAGCCACGCAGGCAGTCGAGCTGCCCGAGGGTACGGATCTGCAGATCGCGGCTCTGATCGGCTGCGCCGCGATGACGGGTGTCGGTGCCGTCTTCAATACGGCGCGCGTGCAGCCCGGCGAGCGGGCCGTGGTGTTCGGCTGCGGCGGCGTCGGCCAGTGCATCGTGCAGGGGCTGCGAGCCGCCGGCGCGTACCCGATCGTGGCGGTGGACGTGAGCGAGGTGGCGCTCGAGCTGGCGCGCGCCTCGGGCGCGACGGACACGGTGCTGGCCGGCTCGGAGGATGATCGGCGGGCAGTCAGGCGGGCGACGCGCGGCGGCGCAGACGTCGCCTTCGAGGCCCTCGGGCTTCCCGCCACGATCGAGGCGGCCTATGGTGCACTGGCCGGCGGGGGGCGCGCCGTCATCGTCGGCATGCCCGCTCGCGACGCCACGATCACGATCAACGCGTTCAGCCTCGCCGGGCAGTCGCTCGCGCTCGTGGGCTCGCTCTACGGCTCTTCGAGGCCGCACTTCGACGTGCCGCGGCTGCTCGAGTTGAACGATGCCGGCCGGCTCTCGCTCGGCTCGCTGATCGCGCGCCGCTACGCGCTGGACGAGATCAACGGCGCCTACGACGACCTGCGCTCGGGCGCCCCCGGGCGGGGCGTCATCGCGTTCCCATAGCAACTTCGTCGCAGAGCGAGACGATCGCAGCCACGCGCGGCTCGACGCTGCCGAGCGCGATCCACTCGTGCTCGGTGTGGTCATCGCCGCCCACGGGGCCGAGGCCGTCGACGGTCGGCACGCCGATGTGGCTCGTCCAGGAGCCGTCGGAGACGCCGCCCGCCGCCTCCTCGAGCGCCGGCTGGCCCTGTGCCGCCAGCGCGCGGAGCGCCGTGTCGGCAAGCCGGGGCGCGCGCCGCATGGGCGGGAAGCCGCGGTCGTCGCTGAATGCGAAGACGATCCCGTCGTGGTGGCCGACGGCGCGGATGCGCCCGAGCGCGTAGTCGAGGTCGAGCTCGTCGTTCGCGCGCACGTCGATCACCCCCCAGGCCTCCGCCGGCACGGTGTTCTTGACCTCGCCCGCGTGCAGCTGGGTCGCGACCGCGGTCATGCCGGGACGAGCCCCGTGGAGCTCGCTCTCGATCCGCAGCAGCTCCCGCGCGAGCGCGCGCAGCGCCGAGCGGCCCTCGTCGGGCGAGGTGCCCGCGTGCGCCGGCACGCCGTGCGCCGTGACGGTGACCCAGCAGCCGGCCTTGCGCGCGGTCACGATCGCTCCCGATTCCCGCCCGCATTCGAGGCAGAGGGCGGCGTCGGCGCCGTGCATCGTCGCGAGCGTGAACGGGGCGACGTTGCGCCCCTCCTCGTCGGGCACGCAGTGCAACTCGACCGCCACGTCGCTGTCGACGAGGCGCTCGAGCGCGGCCAGGCCGACGAGCACGCCGCCCTTCATGTCCGCGACGCCCGGGCCGTGCATGCGCTCGCCTTCGGCGCGCACGGGGCGCGCTGCGGCGGTGCCGACGGGAAACACGGTGTCGTGGTGGCCGAGCAGGAGAATCCGCCCCGCGCCTCTGCCGTGTGTCCGCGCAACCACGTGCAGTCCGACCGGGGACGGCAGCAGGTCGACCGCGCAGCCCGCCTCGGCAGCCCACCCGGCGATCAGGACCGCGCAGGCATCGAGGCCTTCGACGTATCCCGTCGGCGAGTCGATTGCGCACAACCGGCGCAGGCGCTCGACGTAGGCGGTCAGAGCGGCGGTCACGCGCGGCAGCGTAAGACGTTCAGGCCGCGCGCAGCAGCGGCAGGTGGCTGCCGCCCGGCACCTTCGGCAGGACACGCGAGGCCTCGACGCCGAGCCAGTCCTGGAGCAGCGTGGCGTAGACGCTGCGGAAGTCGGTGGTGATCACGAGGTTGTCGTCGTCGTCGAGCTGCTCGAGCCCGGGGAACTCGCTGCGGATGCCGCCGTTGGCGCGGTTGCCTACCAGCAGGAGCAGGCCGCCCGCGCCGTGGTCGGTCCCGCCGGAGTCGTTGTCCTCAGGCCTCCGGCCGAACTCACTCCAGATCATCGTGAGCACCCGGTCGGAGAGCCCGCGCGCGTCCAGGTCGGCCTGCCAGGCGAGCATCGAGTCGCCGAGGTCTTGGAGCAGGTCGGCGTGCGCCTTCGCCTGCGCGTCGTGGGTGTCGAAGCCGCCGGACGAAACCGTTGCGATGCGCGTTCCGAAGCCCGCGCCGAGCAGGCGGCCGAGATTGAAGAAGGCCTTGCCGAGATCGCTGTCGGGGTAGGCCAGCGGCGGCGGGGGCGGCTTGTCGTCCTGGGCGAGCGGCGCCAGGCGGTCGTGCGTCTCGATCGTGTTGCCGTACATCGCCCGCACGGCGGCCAGGCCGGGGTGCTTCGCGCGTGCCCGCGAGAGCCGGCGGTAGGTCGGCAGGAAGGCCTTCTCGTCCCAGACGTCCGGGATGTAGAAGCCGAAGTCCGAGGGCGACGAGACGCTCGCGACCGGCGCGCGGTGGCTGTTCATGGACGGATCCTGGCCCCAGCCGACGTGGATGCCCTGCAGCGGGTTG
The DNA here is from genome assembly GCA_030774435.1 of Actinomycetota bacterium. Taxonomy (GTDB): domain Bacteria; phylum Actinomycetota; class Thermoleophilia; order Gaiellales; family JALYLC01; genus JALYLC01. Next base: position 15,323 of record JALYLC010000226.1, on the reverse strand, counting down.
TCGTGCGTCCCGATCACGTCCAGCGTGCGCCCGAGCCAGCCGGTTCGGTCGGGCGCGGGCCCGACGATGCCGCTGCGCCAGTAGCCGCCGGAGTTGAAGTGCGACTGGTCGGGGTGCCCGTAGTCGACGGCCGGCAGTACCGCCACCTTGCCCGCGTCATAGAGCGTTCGCAGCCCGACCAGGCTGGGGTGCCAGCCGAAGCTCGGCGCGTCGGCGAGAGGCAGGGCCGTGGCGGGGTCCACGCCGATGCGCGAGCGCAGCGGCGCATAACGCGCGTCCGCGAGGGGGACGAGCGTGTTGAGGCCGTCATTGCCGCCGTCGAGGTAGAGCGAGACCAGGATCGGCGCGTCGGGGGCGCTCGCGGCCTGGGCCACGGCCGCCTCCAGCACGCCGCGCGTCGAGAGGCCGGGAATGCCGTTGGCGGCGACCAGCAAACCGACACCGCCGGCGAGCAGGTCGCGGCGCGAGAGCCCGCCGCGCTCGAACTCGGCCAGCCCGTCGAGCGCCTCCTCGGGGATCGGCACGAGCCGTCCGCCGCAGTTGCGCAGCGCCACCCGGGTCCCGTGCCAGTCGCGGCAGCCGCGCTGCATCAGCAGACCTGCGCGTCGGGGCCGGCGAGCAGCACCTGGCGCAGGACTCGCTCGCGCTCGGGCCAGTAGTGCTTGATCTCCCACTTCTCTTCCCTGCCCGCCACGCTGCGCCGGCTGTAGGAGGCGAGCGCCGAGGTCGTCGCCTTGCTCGTCCAGGGCTCGCCGGCATAGACGCGGGCGTGCTCGAGCGCCTGCTCGGGCGTGCGGGTCGCGGGGATCCCGCCGTCCTTGATCGCATCCTGCAGGAGCGACGCCGCCGCCTGGAAGCGCATGCGCAGCGCGCTCGTCGAGAGCCACGCCTCGTTCTGCTCCCAGCCGCTCACGTTCGGCGGGTAGAAGGGGCGCTGCCCCATCTGGTCGAGCATCCAGACCCAGTCGTCCGTGGTGATGTAGGTGCCGGTCTGCCGCAGCATCCCCGCGACGTAGACCACGGGCGGCTTGATCATGTCGGGTTCCTCGAGATCGGCGTAGAGCGCGCCGTCCGCGAGGATCAGCGAGAGCACGGGCGCGATCTCGTGGCCCGATTGCGTATACGCGGCGACGAGTTGCTTGAGCAGCCGCGGCGGCGGGGTGCGCGGCGAGAAGTAGCCCCAGATCTGCGTGCACAGGTAGGGCGCGTGGTGCCGGTTCTCGAGTGCGAGGTCGACGACGTCGAGCGGTCCGAAGCGCCCGCGCCGGCCGAGGATGTGCTTCGTGCCGCCATCGTGCTGCTTGGGGTCGAAGCCGAAGCGCTTCGTGTCGTAGTCGAACGTGAACCCGGTCAGCGCGCGCGCCGACTCCCGGATGTCCTTCTCCGTGTAGCCGTTGTTCGCGCCCAGGGTGAACAACTCGAAGAACTCGCGGGCGAAGTTCTCGTTGGGCGCCTCGTCGCTCGAGCCGGCGAGGTCGAGCCAGATCTGCATGGCGCCGTCGCGCACCATCGCGCGGGACATCGTGCGGAAGTTGCCGAGGGCGTAGCGCCGGAGCGTGCGCTGCTGGCGCATCATCAGCTTGACGTCGCCGACCTTGTCGTTCGAGGTCGCCCAGTGGTCGTGCCAGTTGAAGGTCATGCGCTCGACCAGCGGATGGCGGCCGCGCACCATGCGGTCGAGCCACCACAGGACGTCCTGGCCATACTGGTTGGCCGGGCTCAGCGGCCGGCCGTCGACGCGGGGCTCCGGGCCCTCGAGGGTCGCGCCGCGCGGGTGAAGGAACTCGTGCACCAGGTCGGCGTGCGTGCGTCTCCCGCGCAGATCGCGCGGGCGCGGGCCGAAACCGGCACGCCACCACAGCCGCTCGATCATCGCCGCTTCTCGTGTCGCCCCCGCCATCACGCCCCCTTCCTCGCGCGCACGACGAGCACGGCGCGCATCCCCAGCGCCTCGTGATCGGTGAGCGTGCAGACCAGCACGTAGCGGCCGGGCCGCAGGCGCACCCGCAGTCGGCCCAGGGCGCCGTGTCGAACGACCCCGGTGGAGGCGATGATCTGGCCGCGCAGGTTGCGCACGGCAAGGTCGTGATCGTCCTGTCCGTTGTTCTTCAGCTCGGCCACGAGCACGCCGGCGGGCGCCGACCTGCGACTCGCGCCGATATGGAACTCGGACGCGAACGCGAGCAGGCGTGCAGGCAGCGGCGAAGCCGACTGGTGTGGGGTCGAGACCAGCACCAGGTCCCAGTCTGGTCGAAGTCCAGGGCGGCATGCATGCGGCTTTCACAAGCTTCCGGCCCATTCGGCGTGTTCTGCGTGCCTTTAGAGCGCCATGCGAGACTACCGGCGTGGCGCCACGCACCGCATACGAGAAGATCTGGGACGACCACGCGCTCGGCGACGACCTGCTCTACGTCGATCTCCACCTCATTCACGAGGTCACGAGCCCGCAGGCCTTCGAGGGGCTGCGGGCGACCGGGCGCGGCGTCCGGCGGCCGGATCGCACGATCGCCACGGCCGATCACAACGTGCCGACGTGGGAGCTCTCGCGCCCCATCGAGGACGAGATCTCCCGTCAGCAGCTCGACGCCCTCAAACGCAACGTCGAGGAGTTCGGCATCCCGTACTACGGGCTCGGGCACCGCCGCCAGGGCATCGTCCACGTGATCGGCCCCGAGCTCGGCATCACGCAGCCCGGTATGACGATCGTGTGCGGCGATTCGCACACCTCGACCCACGGTGCGTTCGGCGCGCTCGCGTTCGGCATCGGCACGAGCGAGGTCGAGCACGTGCTGGCCACGCAGACGCTCCCGCAGAAGCGCGCGCACACGATGCGCGTCACGTTCACGGGCGCGCCGGGGATCGGCGTCGGGCCCAAGGACATGATCCTCGGGCTGATCGCTCGCGAGACGGCCGCGGGTGCGACGCACCATGTCGTCGAGTACGCGGGCGAGGCGATCCGGGCGCTCTCGATGGAAGGCCGCATGACGGTCTCGAACATGTCGATCGAATGGGGTGCGCGTGCCGGGCTGATCGCCGCGGACGAGACGACGTTCCGGTTCCTGGAGGGCCGGCCCGGCGTGCAGGAGCCGCTGGAGCAGGCGATCGAGCGCTGGTCGCACTACACGACCGACGCGGACGCGGCGTTCGACCGCGAGCTAGTGATCGACGCCTCCGCGCTGGCCCCGCAGATCACCTGGGGGACCAACCCCGGCCAGACGGCGCCGATCACCGCGGCCGTGCCCGCGCCCGCCAACGAGGACGAGCAGCGGGCACTCGACTACATGGGCTTGAAGGCCGGCGCGCCGCTCGCGGGCACGCCCGTCGACCGCGTCTTCATCGGCTCCTGCACGAACGGCCGGCTGGGCGACCTGCGGGCGGCCGCCGAGGTCGTGCGCGGCAAGCACGTCGCGGCCGGAGTGCAGGCGCTCGTCGTGCCTGGCTCGATGCGGGTCAAGGCCGAGGCCGAGGCGGAGGGCCTCGACCGCGTCTTCGCAGATGCCGGCTTCGAGTGGCGCAACGCGGGCTGCTCGATGTGCCTCGGCATGAACGCCGATGTCGCCGGGCCGGAGGAGCGCGTCGCCTCGACGTCCAACCGCAACTTCGAGGGCCGCCAGGGGCGGCTCGCGCGCACCCACCTGATGAGCCCCGAGATGGCCGCCGCCGCTGCCGTCACCGGCTGCCTGGTGGACGTGAGAGAGCTCGTCTGATGGAGCATTTCGACGTCGTCACGGGACCGGTCGCAGCGCTCGATCGCGCCAACGTCGACACCGACCAGATCATCCCGAAGCAGTTCCTCAAGCGCATCGAGAAGACGGGCTACGGGCAGTTCCTGTTCTGGGACTGGGCCAAGGACGAGGATTTCCCGCTCAACCGTCCCGACTTCGAGCGCGCGCCCATCCTGGTCGCGGGCGACAACTTCGGCTGCGGCTCCTCGCGGGAGCACGCGGCGTGGGCGCTCTCAGGCCGCGGCTTCCGGGCCATCCTGGCACCGTCGTTCGCCGACATCTTCCGCTCCAACTGCGGCAAGAACGGCGTGCTCACCGTCGAATTGCCCGAGGCCGACGTGCGCGAGTTGATGGAGGCGGCGCCGGAGCCCGCCACGGTCGATCTGGAGCGGCGCGTCGTCACGCTGCCCTCGGGGCGCGAGGTCGCGTTCGAGATCGACGAGGACGTGCGCTATCGGCTACTGAACGGCTTCGACGACATCGGCCTGACGATGCAGCGCGTGGACGCCATCGACGCTTACGAGCGCGAGCGCGAGCGCCCGGGGCCGTCGACGCTCGCCTTGTAGAGTCCGCGCGCAAGCTGCCGAGGGAGAAGCCAGATGAAGATCCGCGCCGCGGTGCTCGAGGAGTTCGGCAAGCCGCTCGTCGTGCAGGACGTCGAGCTCGCGGGCCCCAAGGCCGGCGAGGTGCTCGTGCGCGTCGAGGCCTGCGGCGTCTGCCACACCGACCTCTACACCGCCAGCGGAGCCGACCCGACGGGCTACGCGCCGTGCGTGCTCGGCCACGAGGGCGCGGGCGTCGTCGAGGACGTCGGCGAGGGCGTCACCAGCGTGCTCAAGGGCGACCGCGTGATCACGCTGTTCGCGCCCGAGTGCGGCAAGTGCATCCACTGCCTGAGCCCGCGCACGAACCGCTGCATCGCCATCCGCGATCAGCAGGGGCTCGGCTATCTCCCGGACGGCACGTCGCGCCTCGCGCGCGGCGACGAGACGCTGCGCCACTTCATGGGCACCTCGACCTTCGCCGAGGCGACCGTGATGCCCGAGATCGCACTCGCCAAGGTCGCGCCGGAGGTGCCGCCCGAGGGCGCGAGCATCTTCGCCTGCGGCCTCTCGACCGGCCTGGGGGCGACCTTCTACACGGCCCAGGTGGAGGCCGGTTCGACCTGCGCGGTGTTCGGCTGCGGGCTGGTCGGCCTCGGTGCAGTGGCGGGCTGCCGCTTGCGCGGCGCCGAGCAGATCGTCGCGATCGATCTCTCGGAGGAGCGCCTCGCGATGGCGCGCCACCACGGTGCGACCCACACGATGCTGGCCGGCGACGGGGTCGTCGATGCGCTACGCGAGCTCACCGGCGGCTACGGCTGCGACTACACCTTCGAAGCCACCGGCAACGTGAAGGTCATGCGTCAGGCGGTCGAGGCGGCGCGCGAGGCCTGGGGACTCGCCACGCTGATCGGAGTGGCCGGGAAGGGCGAGCTGCTCGAGATCGTGCCGCGCTTCCTGATCACCGGCCGCCGCGTCACCGGCTCGTCCTTCGGCGGCGTCAAGGGCCGCAGCCAGGTGCCCGGGCTCGTGCAGCTGTGGATGGACGGGAAGCTCGATGTCGACAGCATGCTCAGCCATCGCATGCCGCTGGCCGAGGTCAACGCGGCGTTCGACCTCATGCACCACCAGGACGGCATCCGCTCGATCCTGACGTTCTGACCGACCGCTTCGGCGGCTCCTCGGAGAAGTCGAGGAAGAGCGTCCGCTCGAGCGCAAACGGTGCTGCGCCCAGTGCGCCGTCGCTCAGAACGCCGCGGTGCAGGCGCAGCGAGGAGTAGTGCACCGGCGTCAGCGCGACGGCGGCTTCGTGCACCTCGTCGCCGCGCAGGCCGCCCACCGCGTCCACGGAGGCGAACACGACCAGGTTGGCCCAGCGGCCCGGTTCGAGCAGGGCGTTGTGGTATGCGAGCAGCCCGCCCACGGCGCCGGCCCGGGCGACGATCTCGTCCTCGAGGACGGCAATCCGATCGTGGTGGACGTCCGCGCGCGCCTGGCCGAAGAACCCTACCCCCACGGCCGGGCGCGCCCCGGCGAGCGCGGCCCAGTCGGGCACCGCGACGCGGTGCTGCTCGCCGCCCCGCCGGAAGCGCTGTTCGCCGGCCCTGCGCGGAGCCGTGCGCAGCGCGCCCCGCAGGCGCTCGAGGAGCTCGAGATCCTCCGTCACGCGTGCCGGGTGATCGAACACGCGATGATTCTCGCGGGTCGCTACGCTGGCGGCGTGATCCTCGAGCGCAGCATGGAGCCCGGGTGGCTCTCCAACTCCTACGTCGTCGGCGATCGCCCCGGTGGCAGCGCCGTCCTCATCGACGCCGGTGGCCCGCCCGAGCCGATCGTCGCCGCCATCGACCGTCATCGCCTGAACGTCACGCAGATCCTGGTCACGCACCACCACGGCGACCACGTCGCGCATCTCGCAGCGATGCGCGAGCGCTATCCGAACGCGCCCGTGCTGGCGCACGCCCTCGAAGCGCCGCGGCTGCCCGGCGGTGCCGACGGGACGCTCGACCAGGGCGACGTCGTCGAGAGCGGGGAGCTGCGCATCGATGCCTTGCACACGCCCGGCCATACCGACGGCATGCTCTCGTTCGTCGTCGACGGCGCCGAGTGCTTCACCGGCGACACGCTCTTCGCCGGCTCCGTGGGCGGCGTCCGCGGCGCCACGGCGACGAGCTTCGAGGATCTGCGCAGCTCGATCATGGATCGCCTGCTCACGCTGTCGCCGGCCTGCGTGATCAACCCAGGCCACATCGGGCACACCACCGTGGCGCGCGAGTGGGAGACGAATCCCTTCGTGCGGCTCTGGCGCGGGCTCGACGGCGAGGGCTCGGAGCCCTGCAAGGCGCTCGGCGAGCCCGCCACCCTGATCCTCTGGGGCGACGACTACGACGGCGGCTACAAGGCGTGGGTGCGCTGGCCCGATGGGCGCGACGACATCGTCCCCGGCAGCCGGGTCGAGCGGGGCTGAGCGTGCCGGCGGGCACCACGCCGCTCGCGGGGGTCGAGGCGGCGCTCGCGCGCGCCGCCGAGGTCAATCCCGTCGTCAACGCGCTCTGCCTCGTCGACGCCGAGGCGGCGCGCGCCCGGGCACTCGAGCTCGAGGCTCGCCTGGAGCGCGGCGAGGACACGGGGCCGCTGACCGGCTGGACGTTCACCGTCAAGGACGCGATGCGCCAGGCGGGCTATCCGTGCACGGCCGGATCGCGCGCGCTCGTGGGCGAGATCCCCGACGCCAGCACGGCCTGCGTCGCGCGTCTCGAGGCGGCCGGCGCGATCGCGATCGGGCGCAGCAACGTGCCCGAGTTCTGCTACCGGGGAACGACGCGCAACGAGCTGTACGGGCAGACCGGCAACCCGTTCGCGCCCGACCGCTCGGCCGGGGGCAGCTCCGGCGGGGCTGCCAGCGCCCTGGCGCTCGGCGTCGGCGACCTGGCGCTCGGCTCGGACGGCGGCGGCTCGATCCGCATCCCGGCCTCGTTCTGCGGCACCGTCGGGCTCAAGCCGTCCTATGGCCTCGTGCCGCGCGCACCCGACAGCGCGGGGTGGCTGCTGCTCACGCACTTCGGGCCCCTCACCCGCACGGTGGCCGAGTGCGCGCAGGCGCTCGCGGTGATGGCCGGCCCCAACCCGCTCGACCCGCTCTGCCTGCCGGCCCTCGGCCGGGACTACGAGGCCGCCGCGCGCGACCCAGGCGACCTCTCGGGACTGCGCGTCGCCTACTCGGACGACCTCGGCTACATCCGCCTCGACCGCGAGGTGCGCGAGCGCTTCGCCGAGGCCGTCGCGGCCTTTGCCCAGGCAACCGGGGCGACGCTGGAGGAGGCCGATCCCGGCCTCGACTCGCCGCTGGACGTATGGAACGACATCGCCTGCGGCGACAACAGCGCGAGCGAGGGCCCCCTGCTCGCGAGCGGGCTCGTGGGTGACGACGCGCGGGCGCTGATCGAGGCCGGCCAGGGACTGAGCGCCGAGGCCTACGTCAACGCGCGCAACCGGGCGCACGAGATCGCCGGCGCCTGGGCAGCCTTCCACGCGCGCTACGACCTGCTGCTGACTCCGACCATGGAGTGCGTGGCATTCCCGCTCTCCGACTGGGCGCCGCGCGAGCTCGACGGGCAGGCGATCGGCGAGTTCTACGACGACTACTGCCATTTCTGCTACCCCTTCAACCTCACCGGGCAGCCCGTCATGAGCGTGCCGATGGCGCCTGGCTCGGGCGGACTGCCGCTCGGGCTGCAGATCGCCGGCCGGCGCTTCGAGGACGACCTCGTGCTCCGCGCGGCGGCAGCCTGGGAGCGCGCCCAGCCGTGGGACGCGCCGTCGCTCGCCTCGGCTGCCCTGCGTTCCGCATCGCCCGAGGTCGCGGCGGCCGCCTCTGCGGGCAAGCGCGTCGCCACCGTCGAGGGCGTGGAGGCCTGGTCGCTCGACGCGCCGCTGCGCGCCGGGATGCTCGTCGGGCTCCCCGGCGGCGGCTCCGCCCGCGTCGTACGCGCCTGGAGTCCCCGTGCGGGCGCCCTGGAGGTCTCCTTCCAGGTCGAGGGATGAGCTCGGATCCCGGGGCAGACGAGCGCCGTGCATGCCGGTCCGAGCTGCGCCGCCGCCAGGTGCGCCGCCGGCGCGTGACCTGGGTGGCGCTTCTGCTGGCAACCGGCGGGATCGGCATCTGGGCAGCCGGCACGCTGGCGTCCGGCGGGGGTGGCGCACGCGCGGCTGATTCCGTCACGACGACAGCCGCGACCGAGATCACCGGCACCGTGCCGGCAACCACCGACACGGCGCCGGCGACGACGACCGCGACGAAAACGCCCGAGCTCACGGCGCGCAGCGTCACGATCGCCTGGGTCGGCGACATGGTGCTCGCGTCGAGCTACGGCACCCCGCCCGAGGCGGGCAAGCTCTCGATGGCGCCGGTGTTCGGGCCGCTGCGCAGCGCCGACGTGTCCTTCGGGAACCTCGAGGAGACGCTCTCGCAGCTGCCCGAGAGCAAGTGCGGCGGCTCGCCGAACTGCTTCGCGTTCCAGGCGCCGCCGTCCTACGCCAGGCTCATGACGGCTGCCGGCTTCGACGTCATGAATGTCGCCAACAATCACGCCGACGACTTCGGAGTGGCCGGCGAGCGCTCGACCGAGCGCGCGCTGCGGGCGGCCGGCCTCCGCTGGACGGGCCGGCCCGGCCAGATCACGGTCGTGCGCCGTCAGGGGCTGCACATCGCCTTCCTGGGCTTCGCGCCCTACAGCTGGGCCTCGCGGCTCGAGCAGGTGCGCGTGGCACAGGCGCTCGTGCGCAAGGCGGCCGTGAGGGCCGATCTCGTGGTCGTCGCGATGCACGCGGGCGCCGAGGGGTCGGGTGCGACGCACGTCCCGCGCGGCAGCGAGACGTTCCTGGGGGAGAACCGCGGCGACTCGCGCCGCTTCGCGCACGCGGTCGTGGATGCCGGCGCCGACCTCGTGGTCGGCTCCGGGCCCCACGTGATCCGTGGCATCGAGCGCTACCACGGCCGCCTGATCGCATACTCGCTGGGCAACTTCGTGGGCTACAAGAACTTCGGCACGGGCGGCACGCTCTCACTCAGCGCGATCCTGAGCGTGCACCTGCGCGGTGACGGCGCCTTCGCCGGAGGCACCTGGACCTCGCTCCGCCTGGACAGCGACGCGCTGCCGCACCCCGACCCCTCGCACGCCAGCGCGCGCCTGGTCGCGCAGCTCTCGCACGAGGACTTCGGTGCGGCCGCGGCGCAGGTCGCCCAGGACGGCGCGATCAAGCTGTGACGTACGATCCGGACCATGCCACCTGACCCGACGCCGCCGCGGAGGCAAGAGCCGAAAGCGCGCTTCCGCCTCCCCGGGCCGTTCGGCTCGACGAAGGACGGACCCGGCTGGAAGGTGCATCCGGCTGCGGACGGCCGCGGCGCGCCGGCGGGCTCGCGCATGCCGCGCGGGCGCTTCTGGCCGCTGCTGGTCGGGCTCCTCGTCGTCAACTACTGGATCGCCTCGACGCTGCCCGACAAGCCCGCGCGCGCCCACATCGCCTACTCGCCGCAGTTCCTGCACGAGGTGCAGAACAGCAACGTCAGCCTGGTCACGATCACCGACCAGAAGATCGAGGGCGAGTTCAAGAAGGCGGTCACCGTCGACAAGAAGCGGTTCACGCGCTTCCAGACCAACCAGCCCGCGCTGCCGACCGACAACACGCTGCTCGCTCTGCTCAAGACGAAGGGCGTCGAGATCAACGCCAAGTCGCCCGACACGGGCCGCGGATTGCTGCCGTCGATCCTGCTCGGCTTCGGGCCGACGCTGCTGATCCTCGGCATCATCATCTTCGCGATGCGCCGCGCCACCGCCGGCGGCGGTGCCCTGGGCACGTTCGGGCGCTCCAAGGCACGCCGCTACGAAGGCACCGAGCGCGTCACCTTCGCGGACGTGGCGGGGATCGAGGAGGCCGAGCAGGAGCTCGTGGAGGTCGTCGACTTCCTCAAGAACCCCGAGAAGTACTCGAGTCTCGGGGGCAAGATCCCGCGCGGCGTGCTGCTCATGGGGCAGCCCGGCACGGGCAAGACGCTGCTCGCGCGCGCGGTGGCCGGCGAGGCCGGCGTGCCGTTCTTCTCGGCCAGCGCGAGCGAGTTCGTCGAGATGATCGTCGGCGTCGGCGCCTCCCGCGTGCGCGATCTCTTCGCGCAGGCCAAGGCCGCGCAGCCGGCGATCGTGTTCATCGACGAGCTCGACGCGATCGGGCGCGCGCGCGGCGCGGGCGCGGCCCTCGGCGGCCATGACGAGCGCGAGCAGACGCTCAACCAGATCCTCACCGAGATGGACGGCTTCAGCCCCAACAGCGGCGTGATCGTGCTGGCGGCCACCAACCGTCCCGACGTGCTCGACAAGGCCCTGCTGCGGCCCGGGCGCTTCGACCGCCGGGTGTCCGTGCAACCGCCGGACAGGCAGGGGCGGGTGGAGATCCTCAAGGTGCACACGCGCTCGGTGCCACTCGCTCCCGACGTCGACCTCGGCGCGATCGCCTCGACCACGCCGGGGATGGTCGGCGCCGACCTCGCCAACCTCGCCAACGAGGCCGCCCTGCTGGCTGCCCGCCGCAGCCACAAGGCGGTCGAGATGTCCGACTTCACGGATGCCGTCGAGAAGATCGTGCTGGGTGTCGAGCGGCGCGTGATGATGACCCAGGACGACCGCGAGCGAACCGCGTACCACGAGGCCGGACACGCGCTCGTCGGCATGCTCACCCCGGCTGCCGATCCGGTGCGCAAGGTCTCCATCATCCCGCGCGGCATGGCGCTCGGCGTGACGTTCTCGGCCCCCGACTCCGATCGCTTCAACTACGACGAGGCCTACCTCAAGGCCCGCCTGCGCGTCGCCCTGGGCGGCCGCGTCGCCGAGGAGCTCGTCTACAACAGCATCAGCTCCGGCGCGGAGTCCGACATCCAGCAGATGACCGCGATTGCGCGCCAGATGGTCGGGCGCTGGGGCATGAGCCCCGCGATCGGCCCGGTGGCCGTGCTCCCGGCCGACGGCGAGGGACCGCTGCTGCCCGGGGTCGCTCAGACCTCCGAGGACACCCAGAAGATCGTCGACTCGGAGGTTCGGCGGATCGCCGACGAGGCGCACGCCGACGCGACCGACCTGCTCCGGCGCGAGCGCGCAAAGCTGGACGCGCTCACGAAGGCGCTGCTGGAGGCGGAGACGCTCGACGAGGGGGCGGCCTACGCCGCTGCGGGCATCCCGCACACGCTCTTCGTCGAGCCGTCCGGGGAGGCCCCCGCCGATCCCCCGCCGGTCGTGACGCATGCAGCGGTAAGCTCGGAAGCCCCGGCAAAAGAGGATGGAACATGACAGAGCTGTGGCGAGGGTTCGCGAACATGGCGGAGACGGCGGGCCGCGAGGTCGTGATCGCCAAGGGCCGCGGCTCGACCGTGTGGGACGACAAGGGCAAGGCCTACCTGGATTCCACCGCCTCGCTCTGGTACATGAACGTCGGCTACGGCCGTGACGAGATCGCCGACGCCGTGGGCGCGCAGCTCAAGCAGCTGGCGGCGTTCCACACGTTCGGCCCGTTCGCCAACCCGCCGCTGATGAAGCTCGCCGACAAGGTCGCAGAGCTCTCGGCGATGGACGGCTCTGCCGTCTTCTTCACGTCCGGCGGCGGCTCCGACGCCGTCGACACGGCCGCCAAGCTCGCCCGCCGCTACTGGAACGCGATCGGGCGGCCCGAGAAGCAGATCATCATCTCGCGCGAGCATGGCTACCACGGCATGAACGGGTTCGGCACGAGCCTGCAGGGCATCCCGGGCAACCGCGCGGGCTACGGCGACCTCGTGCCGCACATCGAGAACATCCCGTGCGGCGACGCGGACGCGCTCGAGCGTCTGCTGCACGAGCACGGCGACCACGTCGCCGCCTTCATCGGCGAGCCCGTGATCGGCGCCGGTGGCGTGATCCCGCCGCCCGACGGGTTCTGGCCGCGGGTGCGCGAGCTCTGCACCAAGCACGACGTGCTGCTGATCTCGGACGAGGTGATCTGCGGCTTCGGTCGCCTCGGCACCGATTTCGGCTGCCAGCGCTTCGGCGTCGTGCCCGATCTCATGACGTGTGCCAAGGGCCTCACCTCCGGGTATGTGCCGATGGGAGCCGTGGTCGTCTCCGACCGCGTCAAGCAGCCGTTCTTCGCCGATGGCTCGGCTGAGATGTTCCGCCACGGCTACACCTATGGCGGGCACCCGGCGGCTGCGGCAGCCGGTCTCGCGAATCTGGAGATCATCGAGCGGGAGGGCTTGCTCGCCCGCGTGCGAGAGCTCGAGCCGGTGCTCGCGGAGGCCTACCAGGAGCGCTTCGACGGGCATCCGATGGTCGCGGAGGTGCGCTCCATCGGGCTCGCTACGGCGGTCGAGTTCACGCCCGAGGCGCTGGCGGCCACTCCCGGGCTCGCCGAGGTCGTCTCCAACCTGGCGCTCGACCACGGCCTCATCAGCCGCGGCCTGCGCGGCGTGGCGATGCAGGTCTCGCCGTCGTTCGTCGTGACCGAGGACGAGATCGCCGAGATGGCCCGCCGCCTGCGACTCGCCGTGGACGATGCGATGCGGCTCGCTCCCGCCGCATAGCGGAGCGGGCTCAGGGGTGCGGCTGACACCGCGCGAGGTCGAGCGGCTGCTGCTGTTCCAGGCGGCCGAGCTGGCGCGCCGCCGGCGCGCCAGGGGCCTGCTCCTCAACCAGGCGGAGGCCGTCGCGCTGATCGCCGACGAGGTCTGCGAGGCCGCCCGCGACGGGCTCCGCTACGAGGACGTCGTCGTGCAGGGATATGCCGTCGTCGGCCCCGCCGAGGTGCTCGAGGGGGTCGGCCGCCTGGTGCCGCGCATCGAGGTCGAGGCGCTGTTCGCAGACGGGATGCGACTGATCGTCCTGCACGATCCGATCGGGCGAGCCGAGCCGCCCGCCGCGCTGCCCGCGGAACCGCCACTTGTGTGGCTCGACGGCGCGCTCGGTCCGTTCATCGCCCACAACACCGGCGAGGCGCCCATCGGATTGAGCTCGCACGTGCATCTGCTCGAGGTCAACCGCCGGCTGCGGCTCGACCGCGCCGCGGTATACGGCCTGCGGCCCGCACTCGAGGCGGGCGCCAAGGTCGTGATCGAGCCCGGGGCGAGGGCCGAGCTGTACGGCGTCCCGATCGCCGGCCTGCGCGTCGTGCGCGGCCACGGCGGGCTCGTGGACGGCGAGCTCGACGCACCGGGCGCACGCGAGCAGGCGCTGAAGCTCGCGCGTGAGCGGGGCTACCTCGGTGCCTGAGAGCGCATTTCTGAATGAGCGTGCGTGGCTGGGGTGGATGGAGCGAGCAGGGGCGGCGGCCGGCTCGCAGATCCGGTTGGAACCCATTCCAGAGCCGGCCGGCGTCCCTGCGACGCCCCGTCCGCTCCAGACACGACGATCATTTAGAAATGCGCTCTGAGTACCGCGTGCTGCTCGGCGACACCGGCCTCGAGGTGGAGGCCGAGCGCGACGATTCCAGCGGCATCGCGGCGGGCATGGGCGGCACGATGCGCGACGGTCTCGCAGTGCGCGCCGAGCGGGGCGGAGTCGGGCTTGCGATCACGGACGTCCTGCTGCTCGACCCGGTGCTCGGCGCCCGCCGGACCAGCATCGGCGTCGCCGACGGCCGCGTCACCGCCGTCGGTCGAGCGGGCAACCCGGACACGATGGACGCGATCGACATCGTGCTCGACACCTCGACGGCCGTGATCGACGGGCGCGGCATGGTCGCGACGCCCGGGGGCATCGACTGCCACGTTCACTGGCTGTCCCCGCAGATCTGCGATGCGGCGCTGGCCGGCGGCCTGACGACGCTCGTGATGCAGGACTACGGGCCGACCTGGAACCTCGGCTGTAACCCCGAGGAGGGCCTGCGCGCGACCTGGGCCGCGCTCGAGGCCCACCCGCTCAACGCCTGCTTGCTGGTGCGCGCGTCGTCGGCCCGACCGGGCCCGGCCGATGCGGCACTGCGCGCAGGTGGCGGCGGTCTCAAGATCCACGAGGACGTCGGCGCCGGGCCCGAGCAGCTGCGCTGCGCCCTCGACCTCGCAGACGCCCATGACGTACAGCTGGCCGTGCACACCGACGGCATGAACGAGCTGCTCTCCGTCGAGGACACGATCGCCGTCACGGCGGGCCGCACGTGGCACGCCTACCACGTGGAGGGCTGCGGAGGCGGGCACTGGCCCGACACGCTCGCGCTCGCGGGGCGCGAGCGCATCCTGACCTCCTCGACGACGCCGACCGTGCCCTTCGGAGTGGGCGCCGCGGCCGAGCACCTCGCGATGGTGCCGGCCGTGCACGTGCTCGCCCCGGGCCGCGTGCACGGCGACTCGACGATCGTGCGGCATCGCGTCCGCGCGCAGACCATGGCGGCGGAAGGGCTGCTGCACGACCTCGGGGTGATCGCGATGCTCTCGAGCGACTCGCAGGGCATGGGCCGCGTGGGCGAGGTCGTGCGCCGGGCGTTCCAGAACGCGGCCGCGATGCGCGCGCTGCGCGGGCCCGAGGCGGGCCCGGCCGACAACGAGCGGGTGCTGCGCCACCTCGCGAAGGTCACGATCAACCCCGCCATCGCCCACGGGCTGGCAGCGCACGTCGGCTCGCTCGAGCCCGGCAAGCTCGCCGACGTCGTGCTCTGGCATCCGCACTTCTTCGGCGTCCGGCCAGAGCTCGTGCTCAAGTCGGGCATTCCGGTCCACGGCGCCTCCGGGGAGGGCAACGCGAGCACGGGCCTGGCCGAGCCGGTCCTGCTGCGGCGCCAGGTCGGTGGCGCGGGCGCCGCGCCAGCCCTGCTCTCGCTGGCGTTCCTCGCGTGCTCGGCGCTGGATGCGGAGCTGCCCACGGCGCGCCTGCGCGTTCCCGTGCAGGGCTGCCGCGACCTGACCGCGGCGAGCATGCTGCGCCACGGCCGCACGGGCGAGGTGCGCGTCGACCCGCGCACCCTCGCGGTCACGCTCGACGGCGAGCTGCTCGCAGCTCCGCCACTGGAGGAGGTGGCGCTGTCCGGGCGCTACCTGCTCGGG
>JALYLC010000225.1 GCA_030774435.1 Actinomycetota bacterium | reverse complement strand
GGCTACGCCTCGCCCTACGCCTTTGCCGCGGCGTTCCGCCGCCACCACGGACGCCCGCCCGGCCAGTGGCGCCAACGAGAGCTGGACCGACCCGACATCAATCAGGCAGCGCCCGCCGACGACATCCACACCCGATGACGGCGCCCGCTCTCGCCCAGTGCGCACGCGACCACGCCGACGACTATCGCTGACCAGCCGGCCGACACGGCCTGCCGAGTCGTGTAGCGCGCCCGACAGGATTCGAACCTGTGACCTTCGGTTCCGTAGACCGCGGCGTACGGGACGAACTTGGCTCTAGCAAGCCAAATCTGTCCCCCAAGGGCGCCAAAAATGCGCCAGAAAATCGAACCCGGCGGGCGCGCAGGCGAGCGGCCGCGAGGTGAAACGTCCTCGGCGTCCTCCGTTGAAGCTGCCGAGGTTGCGTGACGGACATGCTTGCTCTCGCGCGGCAAGGGGGCGTGATGGTCGACGGCGACGCATACGAACTGCACGTCGTCCGCGGCGAGCCTCTCGTAGACGTCGCAGGAGACGACCGCATCCGGTCGCAACGAGCAGTGCGCCGGTCGATGCGCGGACTGACCCAGAGTGCCCGGATGCATGGAAAGCAGCAGTCGCACAAGCTCGGCTTTCATTGTCGTTTTCTTGGTCCGTCAACCGAATCGCTCTAGTTGGTCGCAGGTCGGCCGCGACGGGCTGTTAGCTGAGCCGCTCGGCCAGCGCGACGATGATCCCCTCGGGGCCGCGGACGTAGCAGAGCCGGTAGCTGTCCTGGTACTGCGCCACCTCTCCAACGAGTTCCGCGCCGCGGGCTCGCAGACCGGCGACAGTGGCGTCGATGTCGTCGACGGCGAACATGACGCTACGTAGGCCCAGCGTGTTCCCCAGTGCGTTCTCCGGCTCAGCGCTGACCGCCGTCGGGCTATGGAACTTCGTCAGCTCAAGCCGGCCGTCGCCGTCCGGGACCCGCATCATCGCGATGTCGACTCGAACGCCGTCGAGCCCGTTGACACGGTCCACCCAAGGTCCCTCAATCGGCGCCTCGCCCTCCAGCTCCATACCAAGTTCGACAAAGAACGCGATAGCAGCCTTAAGGTCGTCGACGACGACGCTCACGTGGTCCATCCGCTGAATCGTCATGGTGGTTCTCCTTCTTCGTCGCGCGGCCTGTCGTGGCCACTTGTGTACCTAGAGCGGAGGCAGCGCCGCATTCTCGACAGCCGGAAGTAAGACCTGCTTCTGGCCGTCACAGTCCTCGCTTTGCATGGAATGCGATAGCGACGAGGCGAGCAGATCTGCGCGTCAACACGGCAGCGGCTGTCGGACGGACGGCCTGGCCTGCAACGCTTGGCCCATGATGGTGTCGGTGCGCTGACGCACCGGAGGGTCGTGCTATGGAGCTATCTGCGCAATGAAGCACCCTCGATTGCGGCAACGCTCCTCGAGACGCTGCATGGCGCCGGGTGATGAGCTTTCGGGCCGCCCGCCGTCACACACACTATGAGCTCCATCACCGACGACCTCCGGCCGCTCGACGAGCAGGCCTTCGGCGCCCGCGTCGAGCCGCACCGCCGCGAGTTGCACGTCCACTGCTACCGCCTGCTCGGGTCGTTCGAGGAGGCCGAGGACCTCGTCCAGGAGGCGTTCCTGCGCGCGTGGCGCCGGCGCGAGACGTACGAGGGCCGCGCGTCGGTTCGCGCGTGGCTGTACCGGATTGCGACGAACGCCTGCCTCGACGCGCTCGACAAGCGCCCGCGGCGGCCGAGCGCGAGCGGCGAGGTCGCGTGGCTGCAGCCCTATCCCGACGAGCTCCTCGAGCAGCTGCCCGACCGGCGCGAGGGCCCGGAGGACGTGGCGCTCGCCAAGGAGACCGTCGAGCTGGCGTTCATCGCCGCGATCCAGCACCTCGCGCCGCTGCCGCGGGCCGTGCTGGTGCTGCGCGACGTCCTCGGCTGCTCGGCGAAGGAGACCGCGCGGCTGCTCGAGACGACCGAGGCGTCGGTGAACTCCGCGCTGCAGCGCGCGCGGGCTGGGTTGCGGGAGAGCCTGCCCGAGGACCGCGAGGCGTGGCAACACGCCGCCGAGCCGACCGCCGCCGAGCGGGAGCTGCTCGCCCGCTACGTCGAGTGCAGCGAGCGCGCCGACGCCGAGGGCCTGGCCGCGCTCATGCACGAGGACGTCCGCTTCTCGATGCCGCCGACGCCCGGCGTCTGGACCGGCCGAAGCACGGTCGTGCAGGGCTGGATCGACGGCGGCTTCGGATCGGAGGCGTTCGGCAGCATGCGGTGCGTGGTCACCCGCGCCAACGGTCAGCCCGCGGTCGCGGGCTACGTGCGCAAGCCGGGCGACGCCGCGTACGAACCGCTGGCGATCGACGTCCTGCGGGTGCAGGACGGGGTCGTCACCGAGATAGTCACCTTCGACGGGGCGGTGTTCGAGCACTTCGACCTGCCGGCCACGCTCAGCGCGGCGGTCGGTACGAGATGAACGCCCCCGCCTCGATCACCGTCACGCCAGTCTTCGTTGCCGACCTGCTCGCTGAGGGCGAGCGGATGCCGGTCTACGTGCACGTCATCGACCATCCCGATGCGCGCGTGCTGGTCGACACCGGCATGACGGAGCTGCATCCGGCGGCGGCCGACCTCGATCCCCGCCTCCGGCCACTGAGCAAGCAGGAGTTCGATCTCGCCGGCATCGACATCGTTGTCAACACACACCTGCACTTCGACCACTGCG
>JALYLC010000224.1 GCA_030774435.1 Actinomycetota bacterium | reverse complement strand
GCGCACCGCCGCGCGGACCACGTCGCCAAGCAGGTCGACGAGCTCGGCGAGGCGATCGAGGCCGTCGAGGATCAGCTCCGCGAGACCGCCGCGCGCCCCGAGCGGCCGGCCATTCCCGGGATGCCGCTGCCGACCGGCTACGGCCTGCAGGTGCGCGGGCCCGACAACGAGAACATCATCCTCCCGGTCTGCCTTCCGCCGGGCTTCGAGCTCGATTCTATGGTTCTCTGCCCCGAGTTCCTGCCGCGCGACCAGCCGCAGCCCGCGACGGTCGCGCCCGCGCCCGCCCCGGCGCCGGTGCCCGTTGCGGCAGCGCCGTTGCCGAGCGA
Organism: Actinomycetota bacterium; assembly: GCA_030774435.1. Classification (GTDB taxonomy): domain Bacteria; phylum Actinomycetota; class Thermoleophilia; order Gaiellales; family JALYLC01; genus JALYLC01. The sequence goes on along the minus strand of JALYLC010000224.1, from coordinate 2,432 downwards.
GCGGTTCAGCGGGACGCTGCAGTACGTGTTCGGCAGCGGCGAACCCGGCTTCAGCATGGACGAGACGTTCGGCGGCGAGGTCGACGCCCCCGCTCGGCCTGCCCGCCGGGCGAGCGGCGTCGAGACGCACCACCTGGCCTGAACCCGGAAGCAAGTTCCCGCTCAGGGCTCTCGCGCCGTCAGGCGATGACGAGCGGCGTGGCTACGACCGGGCCGGCGACGCCGTTTGCGTCGACGAACTGCCGCACGGCGAGGTAGCGGCCTGCGGGCAGGCGCTTGAGTGCGATCGTGAGCTTCTTGCCGACGCGCGCCTTGTCGAACGAGAGCGTCCGCGAGACGGCGACCCGCCCGTTCGGACGGATGAGCTGTAGGGAGAGGTCGCCCGGGATCCGTGCACTCAGCTTCGTCTTGATGCCGGCGCGGCGCGTGACGCGGGTGGGCCAGCGGCCGCTGACAGTCGAGGTCACGCCACGCGCGACCCGCACGATTGCCCGATCGGTTGTCGTATTGCCGGCGAGATCGGTGATCGTCACGGTCACCGCGTAGATGCCGACCTTCGTGAAGGCGTGCCGGAACGGCTGCCCGAGCTGGTTGACGGCCTGGCCGACGCCGTTGCCCTTGGCCGTGAAGCGGAAGCGCACCGCGGCCAGGCCGTTGGCATCGTGCGCCTGCGTGACGAAGACGGCGCGGCGCCCGACGGGCACGGTCTGATCGGGCCCGGCGCCGCCGGTGGGGGCGGTCGTATCGACGATGACGTAGAGGTAGTCGGTCGCACTCGGGCCGCCCAGTGCGGTGGCGGTGACGCGCGCCGGCCCATCGGGCACGCGCTCCACCGGCAGTGTCAGGCTGGTGCCGCCGATGATGGCGGGCAGGTCGCCGCCCCAGAACACGTCGGCTCCGGCCGGCAGTCCGTCGACGCTCGCGACCGCGCCCGCCCGCACGGGTTGCTGATCGACGAGGCCCTGGATGTGCGGTGTGAGGCCCCCGACGATCAGTTGCATCGTCGTCAGGCCGTGCGTTGCCGCGACTCCGGCGGCCACGTCGACCAGGTCGCCCGGCGCGGGGTCCTGCAGCGTGACGGCGAACCCGCCGGCGGCCGAGGCTGTCGCCAGCTGCGCTACGTCATGGTTGCCCTGGTGCTGGGTGACGAGCACGCGCGCTCCAGGCGTTGCGGTGCCCGAGAGCACGGAGTCCGAGAGCGATGCCGCCAGACGGTACTGATAGGTCAGCGGAACCGATCCGACGGCGGCGCCGCTCAGGCTCACGGTCGCGCCGTCGGAGACGTGCAGCGGGAAGGCGTTGCGATCGGGCGCGAACGTCGCGGAGCCGCTCGCGTCCGTGAGGGCGGCCTTGGTCGCGCGCAGCGCGGGCAATGCGCCGCGGGGAGACGAGATCGCCGCCACCACGGGCTGCCTCGGCGCACCGGACACCGAGAGGCTCCCGTCGTCGAGCGAGCCATGCGCTCCGGCTATCGCGACGCGGAGGCTCGAGCTGCCGAGAGAGCTGTTCGTCATCGTCACCGTGACGGTGTCTCCGGCGACGGGGACCTCACCGGTGCTGGTCACGCCCGCGCGCGCCACGCCCGCCCCGAAGCCGCTGCAGCCGCTGACGCCTGCGACGTCGGGGCCGAGCGCATGGCACGGGCCGAGCGGGTCCGTCGGGCCTGGCGATGCCGCCGGGTCGTGCAGCGCCAAGGACCAGTCGTAGGTGCCCGTGTTGCACGTGTGCTGAGCCACGCAGCCCGGTGCAGAGGGGAAGCCGTACAGGCCCAGCGCGAATCCGTCGGCCGTGAAGCCCGCATAGCCGAACTGCGCAGTCGTCGACCAGGCTCCCTGTTTGGCGATCACCACGGCTCCCTGGTTGGCAGCGAACGGGAGCGTCGCGGTTGCAGCGAGCCCCGCACCGACGCGGGGGATCGCCGAGGTCCTGGCGAGTGTCGTGCCCACCGGGGCCTCGAGCAACTGGATCGATACCGCTCCGCCGTTCGGATCGGCTCCGTGCACCGTCAACGAGGTCGCGCCATCGGCCGCCGTGACGTCGGCTGCGAACGCACGCGGCGCGACGTCGGCGCGGAACGGCGTCCCGGTGATCGTCGCCGTGACCGTGACCGCCGAGCTGGGCGACGCGATCTCGGCCGGGCTGTCGTAGGACCCCGAGCTGGCTGTGGTGAGCGGAAGCGAGCCGCCGTTGGTGATCTGCGTGCCTCCGGCGACCGGCAGGTTGCGCAGGTGCAGGCGTCCGCTGAACCCGCTGTTGCTCGTCTCGAAGCTGGCGACGGGGAACGGAACCGTCGAGCTGTCGCCGGTCGAGTCCGCGATCGCGAGCGTCGCGCCCGCCGCACCGTCGAGTCCGCCGAACGGCAGGGCCGGCCGGAAACTGCGTCCCGCGCTGCCGTCGCATTGCGTCGCCTGGGGCGTCGTGGACGAGACCGT
>JALYLC010000223.1 GCA_030774435.1 Actinomycetota bacterium | reverse complement strand
TCGGCTCGCCGACCATGCGATCGCTGGCCTGCGTCCCGCCACTCAGCTCCACCGCCACCCGGCCATAGCCGGCCGAGACCTGCACTGCGAGCTCCAGCGCTCGCACGCCGGGCGGCCGCGGATCGACCGGGTCGTAGCCCGGGAAGAGCCGCACGTCGGAGGTCCAGGCGGTGCGCGCCGCGTCGTCGGCGGAGGCCTCCAGGCAGATCAGCACCGGCTCGCCGTCGCGCGGGAAGACGCAGGCGTCGTAGCCCTTCATGCCCCAGAAGTTCGTCAGGTAGAGCACCGCGTCCGGCGCGCGCACGACGAGGGCGTCGAGCTCGCGCTCGGCCATGAGCGCGCGCACGCGCTCGAGCTTGGCCTCGTCACGCGGCCAGCTCACCAGCGCACCCGCGGCGGTGCGGGCTCGCCATGGCCCTCCTGCCATGAGATCACCGGGTTGCGCAGTACGCCGATGCCCTCGATCTCGCACTCCATGACGTCGCCGGGCTTGAGGTAGAGCGAGGCGGCGTCGGGCGAGAAGCCCGCGACGCCCGAGACGGTGCCGGTCGAGAGCACATCGCCGGCCGAGTAGCCGAGCGCCGAGTAGTGGCTCAGGACCTCCGGGATGGTCACGGACATGCGCGAGGAGTGCGACTCCTGCCGGGGCTCGCCGTTGACCCGCAGCTCCATGCGCAGGTTGTGCGGGTCGGCGATCTCGTCCGGCGTGACGATCCACGGCCCGAGCGGGCAGAACGTGTCGATCGCCTTGCAGAACGAGAACACGCCCGACCGCATCTCGCGCCGCTGGATGTCGCGCGCGGTGATGTCGTTGAAGATCACGTACCCGCCGATGTAGTCGGCCGCCTCCTCCGCCGAGAACCACTTGCCCGGCTTGCGCAGGATGACAGCGAGCTCGAGCTCGTAGTCGAGCTCCTCGGTCATGTGCTCGGGGTAGATCACGGGATCGTCCTGGCCGATCAGCGCGTCGACGTTCTGGAAGAAGACGATCCAGGGCGCGATCTCGTGATCCCAGTCGACCTGCTTGCTCTCCTCCTCGTGCTCGCGGAAGTTGCCGGCGGTGTGGAAGAACTTCTTGGGCACGATCGGCGGGCGCAGCCTCACCTCGCCGAACGGCACGCGCCGACCGCTCTCGTCGGCTCCGCCGCGCTCGAAGTACTCGCGCATCGTCGGCACGTCGAGCACGGCGATCTCGTCGCCCACGACGTGTCCGACCCCCACCCCGGCGTCGGGGTGCTCAAAGGTCACAAGCTTCACGTGCTCTCTCCATCCTGTCCGCAAACGCGCATCGCCGCGCGCGCGTACACCTCGGCTGTCAGGGCGAGGCCGTCGATCGTCAGGTTCTCCCCCTTCGACGTGTCCATCAGTCCCGTCGAGGTGCCGTAGTTGACCGTCGGCACGCCGTAGCGCGTGAGCGCCGAGGCGTCCGAGAACCACCGCGTCACGGCGCGCTCGGGCGCCGCGCCGAACACCTCGGCGTGGCTCGCGTCGACGGCGGCGATCAAGGGGTGGCCCTCGTCGATCTCGGCGCCGGGCGCGGTCACGTAGACCTCGCCCTCGACGCCGTAGTCCGGGAAGCGGCGCGCGAGGCCACGCACCATGTCCAGCACCTGCGCGCGCGCGAGCGACATCGATTTTCCCGGCGGCACGCGTACGTCGAGGAAGAGGTCGGTGTGGTGCGGCGTGCGCGAGACGCGCCAGCCGAACCCACCCGCGATCGCGCCGACGTTGACGAGCGCGGAGGTGCCGCGGTAGGCGTTCTCGGGATCGCCCTCCCAGGTCGGGATCCACTCCAGCACCGCGGCCATGACCTCGTGCATGCGCAGGATCGAGTTCCGGTCCCGCATGCCCTCGGAGAAGGCCGTATGGATGAAGTTGCCCTGCGTGCCGATGCGCAGCCAGAGCGAGCCGAAGTGGCCGAGCACGACCTTGCCCTCGGTGGGCTCGCCGAGGATGCACATGTCGGCCACGCCGCCGTGGCTGACCAGGTAGCGCGAGCCGGCGGCGTAGCCGCGGTACTGCGCGCCCTGGGCCTCGCCGTACTGCGTCTTCTCGATCTCGCCGCAGACCGCGGCGATCATGCAGTCGCCGCGTAGCCTCACGCCGGCATCGGCGAGCGCGCGCAGCGCCTCCACGTAGCAGGCCAGCGCGCCCTTCATGTTCGAGATGCCGAGGCCGTAGAGGCTGCCGCCCTCGACGAAGGCCGACGGCTGGAACCCGGGCACGCCGGCGAGCCAGGGCTCGCGGCCCGAATACGAGGTGTCCATGTGGCCGTTGAACATCAGGCTCTGCCCGCCGCCGGAGCCCTCGCGAATGCCGAGCACGTTGGCGCGGCCATCCTCGACCTGCTGCCACTGGACGCGCAGGCCCATCTCCAGGAAGGTCTCGCGCATCAACTCCGCCATGGCCTGCTCGCCGCCCGTGAAGCTGGGGACGCCGATCGCGCGACTCGCCCATTCCACGAGCCGGTCGCGGTCGATGACGAGCGCGGCGCTCACGCGTGCACGCGCGGGAGGACCTTCTCGCCGAACAGACGGATCTGCTCATGCCGGTCCGCGCCCCAGAGCTCGAGCATGACGTGCGTGCAACCCGCCGCCTTGTACTCCTCGATCGCAGCGACGCAGTCGTCCGGCGTGCCGGCGATGGGCTTGCAGCGGTCGAGGATCGAGTCGCTGACCTTGGCCTTGGCGGCGAGCCGGCCGCCCTCCTCCATGGCGACGGCCACGGGCCGGATCTCCTCGGGATCGATCTGAGCGAGATCGAGCAGCGTGTCGGCCGAGCCCTGGATGTTCTGCACCTTGTTGGCGAGGTACATGCCGGCGATCTCGCGCGCCCCATCGCGGCCCGCGTCGCGGTCGGTCGCGTGGATCGACGCCACGACCGTGCAGCCGACGTCCACCGAGGCCGGATCGCGGCCGCCCCTCTCGGCGCCGATGCGCACGTTGCCGAGCGTGTAGCGCACGAAGTCGGGCGTCGTGATGGACGGCGTCAGCAGGCCGTCGCCGATTTCGCCGCCGAGCTGCTGCATCAGGGGCGCCGTGCCCGCGATGTAGACCGGGACGTTCCAGCGCGGCACATGCGCATCCGGCGAGAGCGCCGGGATGTCGGCCGAGAACACCTTGCCGTCGTAGTCGAAGCGCTCGCCACCGAGCACCCCGCGCATGATCTCCACCGAGTCGCGCATCGTGGCGAGCGGGCGCGTGACCTTCGGCGGGCCGCCCTGCTTGGTGTTGTTGAGGAAGATCTTGGACGTGCCGAAGCCGGCGATGAAGCGCCCGGGCCCCGCGGCTTCCTGGACCAGGCGAGCGTCCATGGCGGCCTGCACCGGATGGCGCGTGTAGGGGGAGATGATTCCCCAGCCCACCGTGAGCCGCGTGGTCTGCAGCGCGATCATGCCGGCCAGCACCGTGGACGACTTGGCCTCCATGCCGTGCTTGCGCCACCACGGATAGGCCTCGGCGAGCCAGATCGTGTCGAGACCGGCCTCGTCCATCACGCGCGCCGACTCGAGCATCTCCTCCAGCGGCTCCATCGTCAGCTGCATCGCGCCGACGCGGAACGGAAGCGTCATGCCGGCCCTTCGAGCTGCTTCTCCAGCGCGCTCATGATCCCCTCGACCTGCTGATTGACGATCGGCTGGAGCACGCGCTGCCCCATGGAGGCGAGCACGCCGGCGAGCTTGACGTCGGCCTCCCAGGCCATGTGCGTGTGATCGCCCTCCCCGCTCAGCGTGAAGGACGTGGTCATGTCCATCATCGCGCCCATGCCCTTGCCCTTACCGCGCATCGAGGCAAATTCGAGCGGCCGCTCCTCGAGCTGCTCGAAGTCCATCGTCATCTTGAGCCCGCCGAGGCCGAGCGGCACCTTCACCTTGGCCCGCCAGTGGGTGTCGTCGATCACCTCGAAGCCCTCGACGCCCGGCATCAGGCTCGCCATGCCGGCGGGGTCGCTGATGATCGCCCAGACGCGCTCGCGCGGCGCCTCGAACTCCCTGGTGCCCTCGACGTTCATGCGCTCTCGACCTTCACGTCGGCCCGCGTCGCAGCCGGGTCCTGCAGGATCGAGAAGACTCGATGGTAGGGGTTGTGGCTGTCGTGGATGATGGCGCCGCCGGCGGTCTTGAGGGCGTCCTGCAGCGCTGCGCAGACCGCGTGGATCCCGGCGCCGCCGCCCTCGCCCATGCCCTTCGTGCCCAGCGGCGAGAACGGCGACGGCGATTCGATGGCGCCCGTCTTGAGCGGCGGCATGTCGAGGGCGTGCGGCACGTGGTAGTCGTAGAAGTTGGGAGTCAGGAGGTTGCCCTCCTCGTCGTAGGCGAACGTCTCCCAGGTGGCCGCACCCAGCGCGTGGGCCGTGGCGCCCATGACCTGGCCCTCGACGATCTGCGGATTGATGCGGGTGCCGCAGTCGTCGATCACTGCGTAGTCCACGACCTCGTAGACGCCCGTCTCGGGATCGATCTCGACCACGCAGGCGTGGATCTGCATCGCGTAGGTCAGCGTGAGGTTGCCGAACTTGCGCTCGAGATCGAGCGGCTCGAAGTGCGGCCGGTAGACGTGCCGCACGTTCATCGTCGCGTCGAAGTCCTCCGGCAGGTTGGCGTTGTTGACGTTCACGATTGCGCCCAGCGCCATGAACGGCAGGGCGACCTCGTGGTTGGCGCGCAGGCGGGCGAACCCGTCGGCGAGCTCGATGTCGTCCGGCTCGGCTCCGAGCACGAGCGCCGCGAGCTGGCGCATCTGCGCGGCCAGGCCGTCCGCCGCGCCCTTGACTGCGCCGAGGCCCGAGACGGCGAACTGGCTCGCATAGGTGCCCGAAAAGCCGGCGTGAGAGTTCCAGTACGAGTCGTGGCCGACGCGTACGGTGACCGCGTCGGTGGAGCAGCCGAGGATGTCGGCCACCACCTGCGACGTCGTCGTCTCGTGGCCCTGGCCCTGCGGCGTCGTGCCGAGGGTCACCACGACCTCGCCGAAGATGTCGAGCTTGACGGTCGCGACCTCGCTGTTACCCGAGAACTGCAGGTCCGGGTTGAGATAGGTCGACTGGGCGAAGTTGTTGGTGCCCGAATCCAGCGTCGAGCCGATCCCGAATCCGAGCAGCCTGCCGCGAGCCGCGGCATCGGCGCGGCGTGCCTCGAGCTTGTCGTAGCCGACCAGCCCGAGCGCAGCGTCGAGCGCACGCGGATAGTCGCCGGAGTCGTAGACGCCGCCGCTCGGCGTCTCGTAGGGCATCTGCTCCGGCTGGACGTAGTTGAGCTTGCGGATCGCGACCGGATCGAGGTCGAGCTCGTGCGCGACGATGTCGACGATGCGCTCGGTCAGCCAGAGGTGCTGCATGCGCGAGTAGCCGCGGTTCGGCGAGACCGGCGCCTTGTTGGTCACGACCTGCGAGTACTCCACCCGGATGTTGCGCCAGCGGTACATCCCTGGGCTGACCTGCACCCAGATCGCGCCGCCGAGCGGCTCGTAGCGGAGGTAGGCGCCGGCGTCGTCGAGCGCCTTGCAGCGGAAGCCGAGCATCGTCCCGTCGGCCTTGACGGCGACCTCGACGTCCTGGAACCAGCGCTCGTTGCCGTGCGACATCGACTGGTGGAAGTCGGTGCGCGTCTCCGTCCACTGCACGGGGCGATTGAGCTTGCGCGCGAGCAGGCAGCAGGCGACGAGCTGCGGGTGCGACGTGATCTTGTTGCCGAAGCCGCCGCCGATGTCCTGCGTGACCATGCGCAGCTTGTCGAGGCCGACGCCGATCGCCGGACCCATCATGATCACCGCGAAGCCCGGGAACTGGTTGTTGCAGTAGATCGTCCACTGCCCGGTGCCGCGGTTGTACTCCACGAGCGCGGCGTCGAGCTCGAGCGGCGTCGAGTTGAAGCGGTCGAAGTGCAACTCGCCGATGCGCACGATGTGGTCGGCCTCGGCGAAGGCGCCGTCGACGTCGCCCCAGTCGTAGACGCCCTTCCAGCTCTCGTTGCTCCCGATCTCGTCGTGGATCACGGGCGCGCGCGGGTCGAGGGCGGCGCGGGCGTCGACCACCGCGTCGAGCACCTCGTACTCGACCTCGATCAGCTCGGCCGCGTCGCGGGCGAGCTCACGGGTCGCGGCGACGACCGCCGCGACGGGATCGCCGACGAAGCGCGCGCGGCCGACGGCGAGGGCGTAGTCCTTGATGTTGCCGCCCGGCGCCGGCGCGATCTGGAAGAACGGCTCGGTCAGGATCGCGACCTCGTCGCCCGTCAGCGTGCCGAACACGCCCGGTGCCTCGAGCGCGGCGCTCACATCGACGGACGTGATGCGCGCGTGTGCGTACGGCGAGCGCACGAAATGCACGAAGCCCATGTTGTGGCGCTTGATGTCGTCGACGAAGACGCCCTGCCCCTGCACGAGGCGGTCGTCCTCCTTGCGCGGGATGCTCTGGCCGACGTACGTGCCGGTCTCGGTGACTTCGGGCGCGACGCTGCTCACGACGCCGACACCTCCTGCGCGGCCGCGTGCACGGCCTCGATGATGTTCCAGTAGCCCGTGCAGCGGCAGATGTTGCCCTGCAGCGCCGCGCGAACCTCGTGCTCGGACGGGCTCGGGTTCTGCTCCAGGAGCGCGGTCGCGCTCATCAGCATGCCCGGCGTGCAGTAGCCGCACTGGAGCGCGTGATGCGCCGAGAACGCGCGTTGTAGCGCCGTCAGCGCGCCCTCGTCGCCCGCCAGGTCCTCGACGGTGCGGATGTGCGCGCCGTCGGCCTGGACGGCGAGCATCATGCAGCTCTTGATCGCCTGCCCGTCGAGCTGCACGGTGCAGGCGCCGCAGTTGCCGGTGTCGCAGCCGATGTGCGTGCCCGTCAGGTCGAGGTCGTCGCGGATGAAGTGCACCAGCAGGCGCCGGGCCGCCACCTCGCGCTCGTACGTCGTGCCGTTGACCTCGACCGAGATCGTCCGGCTCTCGCTCGGTTGGCTCATGCTCATCCCTTCGCTCGCGCCGCGGCAGCCAGCACGGCGCGTTCGCAGCACACCTCGGCGAGGCGCCGTCGATACTCGGCCGGCGCATGGACGTCCGCGGGAGGATCGAGCGAGTCGCCGATGCCGGCGACCGCCGTATGGACGGACTCCGGCGTGAGCTCGGCGCCGCTCAGGCGCTCTTCGAGGACGGTGGCGCGCTCGGGGACGCCGGACACACAGCCGATCGCGACGCGCACGCCGCCCGGCGCGACGGTCGCGGCGGCGCTCACGATGTAGGTGCCGTGCACGCCGAGCGTGACGCCCTCCATGGCGTCGCCGCTCCCGACTGCGAGCGCGGGCACCGTCACGCGCGTGAGCAGCTCGCCCTCGCCGACGGCCGTCATGTAGACGCCGAGGAAGAAGTCGTCGGCCCGCACCGTGCGTTCGCCGCCGGGCCCGAGGATCGTGAACGCCGCCCCGATCGCCGCGAACAGCGGCGGCAGGTGATTGGTCGGGTCGTTGACGCAGACGTTGCCGCCAACGGTGCCGCGGTTCTGCACCTGGCGGTCGGCGATCGTGGCCGCGATCTCGGCCAGGATCGGCCGCGCGGCGGCGACCTCCGGCGAGCGGATGAGCTCGCTGTAGGTGACCATGGCGCCCAGCTCGAGCGATCCGTCGGCCGAGCGCTCGATCCTGCGGAGCTCGTCGAGAGCGGCGAGATCCACGAGCACCTCGGGTGACGCGGCGCGGGCTTTCATGACGTTGACGAGCGTCTGTCCGCCCGCCAGGGCACGCGCGCCATCGTGGGCTCCGAGCAGGCGCACCGCCTCTTCGATGCTCTCTGGGCGGGCGTACTCGACCTCTCGCAGCAGCATGCGTTTGATCATATACACAGGCTGAAGCGGCTGGTATGTTCAGCGCCGTGGCGGGCTTTGACGCGGTCTTCGTGGGCTCCGGCGTCAACTCGCTGACCGGCGCGGCCCTGCTAGCTCGCGGCGGCTGGAGCGTGTGCGTGCTGGAGCGGAACGAGGTGCTCGGCGGCGCCATCCGCACCGTGGACGACCTCACCGCGCCCGGCTTCACGCACGAGCTGATGGCCTCGTGGCATCCGCTCTTCGCGGGGTCGGCCGCCTACGCCGAGCTCGGCGACGACCTCGGGCGCCACGGTCTCGAGTACCTGAACACCGAGCTGCCGACGGCGACGCTGTTCCCCGACGGCGGCGCCGCCTTCCTGACCACGTCGCTCGCTGACAACATCGAGGAGTTCGCCCGTCACGCAAGCGGCGACGGTGCCGCCTGGCAGAGGCAATTCGAGCAGTTCATGGCCTCTGCGGAGCACAGCTTCGGCGTGCTCTCGGCCGAGCTGTGGTCGACCCAGGGCCTGAACCTGGCGCGCAAGGCGTACAGCAGCTTCGGTCGCCGCGGGCTCCTGGCCTTCGCGGGCAGCACACTCGTGAGTGCGCGCGACTGGGTCGGTGCGACGTTCGAGTCCGAGCGCGCGCACGGGCTGCTCGCGCCATGGGTGCTGCACACCGGCCTCGGGCCCGAGCAGGCGCTGTCCGGCTTCATGACCCAGGTGATCGCCTGCGCGATCCAGCTCGGCGGCATGCCCGTGCCCCGAGGCGGCGGCGTTCGCCTGGTCGAGGCGCTGGCGGCGATCGTGCGCGAGAACGGCGGCGAGCTGCGCACGGGCGCCGATGTCGAGCGCGTGCTGGTCGCCGGCGGTCGCGCCACGGGTGTGCGGCTCGCCGACGGGGAGACGATCCCGGCCTCGCGCGCGGTCGTCGCGGGCGTCACGCCGCAGCAGCTCTACGGGCAGCTGCTGCGCGAGGGCGAGGTGCCCGCCCCCGCCTGGGAGGCCGCGCAGGCGTTCCGCTACGGCCGCGCGGGCATGCAGATCCACCTCGCGCTGGACGAGCTTCCGCAGTGGGAGTCGCCCGAGGCCGAGCGGCTCGCGCGCACGGCCCTGCTGCACGTCACGCCGGGCCTGGACGGTGTCTCGCGCGCGGTCAACGAGGCCGAGCGCGGCTTGCTGCCGGCGGAGGCCACGATCGTGGTCGGTCAGCCGGCGACTGTCGACCCCGGCCGTGCGCCGGAGGGCAAATCAGTGATCTGGATCCAGCTGCAGGAGCTGCCGCGGCGCCCGCTCGGCGACGCCCTCGGCGAGATCGACGTCGGCGACGGCGCGTGGAGCGAGAGGCTGCGCGAGGCCTACGCGGACCGGATCGTCGAGCGGCTGGGCAGGCAGATCTCCAATCTCGAGCGGGCGACGCTGAAGCGCGTCGCCCTCTCGCCGGCCGACCTCGAGGCGCTCAACTGCAACCTCGTGGGCGGCGACATCTACGCCGGCTCGTGCGCGCTCGACCAGAACCTGCTGTGGCGGCCGAGCGGGCAGCTGCCCGGCCACGCCACGGCTCTCGAGGGGCTCTGGCAGATCGGCGCCTCGACGCATCCGGGGCCCGGCCTCGGTGCAGGTTCCGGCTACCTCGTGGCCAAGCAGCTGCTGCGCCCGCCCCTCAGGCAGCGCATCCTCGAGCGGGGCAGCGAGGCCGCGGGCAAGCTGCGAGGGCGCCTGCCGCTGTGAAGATCGCTCTCAGCGAGATCTCGACGCCCTCTTCCTCCTTCGCCGAGGACGTCGCCGCCTACGCCGCAGCCGGATTCGACGGCATCGGCATCTGGGAGTTCAAGCTGCCGGACGGCGATGCCGCAAGCGAGAGGCTGCTCCGTGAGGCGGGCCTGGGCGCCGCCTACTGCGTGCCCGCCATCCCGTCGCTGCTGCAGCTCGCGCTGCCCGGCATGGAGGGCCCGGCCGACCCGGCCGATCGCATCGAGTCGCTGTGTGCGAGCATGGGCCGCCTGGCGCGCTTCGAGCCCGCGTGCGTGCTGTGCCTCACCGGGCCGACGGGCGATCGCGCCGAGGACGAGGCGCGCGCACTCGTGATCGACGGCCTGCGACAGGTGGCCGCGGCCGCACGCACCGCGGGGGTACGGCTCGGCCTCGAGCCGACGCATCTCTCGGAATCGGCCGAGACATCCTTCCTGTCGTCGATCGGCGAGACGATCGCGCTGCTCGACGAGGCCGGCCTGGACGACGTCGGCGTGATGGTCGACAGCGTGCACGTCTGGGACGCCGGCGAGCTCGAGGCGGACGTTGCACGACACGCCGCGCGCATCACCGGCCTGCACGTCGCCGACAAGCTCGCACCCGGTGCGCCCGGCCGCGTGCTGCCCGGTGAGGGCGTGACCCACCCCGAGCGGCTCGTCGGCCTGCTGCGCGCGGCGGGCTTCGACGGCTACCTCGACATCGAGATCTTCTCGACGCCCGAGGAGTTCTGGGGCCTCCCGGTGGAGGAGGCGGCCAGGCGTGCCGCCGCCGCAGCCCGATCCCTGATCGCGCAATCATGACCGCCATGGACTACCGCTCCCTCGGCTCCACCGGCCTGCAGGTCTCGCGCATCGCGCTCGGTTGCGGCAACTTCGGCGGCATCGGCTCCGCGCCCGAGTTCTTCGGCATGGGCGAGAACGACGAGGAGGCGTTCGCGATCATGGATGCGGCCGTCGAGGCCGGCATCAACGTGTTCGATACGGCCAATTCCTACGGCGGCGGACGCAGCGAGACCGCGATCGGCAGATGGCTCGCGAAGCGCGGCTCCGCCATGCGCGACCAGGTGCTCCTGAGCACGAAGGCGTTCAACCCCGTGGGTGACGGGCCGAACGATCGCGGCCTCTCGCGCCGGGCGCTGTTCAGGGCAATCGACGCCAGCCTGACGCGGTTCGGCGCCGAGCGCCTCGACCTCTTCCTGTGCCACGGGCCCGACCCGTCGACGCCACTCGAGGAGACGCTCGGGGCGCTCGACGACCTCCGCCGCGCGGGCAAGCTGCACTACATCGGGGCCAGCAACATCGAGGCCTGGCGCCTGGCGCGCGCTCTCGAGATCAGCGACGTGCGCGGCCTCGCCCGCTTCGAGTGGGTGCAGTCCGGCTACAGCCTGCTCGACCGCTCGCCCGAGGCAGAGGTGCTGCCGCTGTGCGCCGATCGGGGCCTCGGCTTCTCGCCGTTCTCGCCGCTCTCGGGCGGTTGGCTGACGGGCAAGTACCGGCGGGACGAGGAGCTGCCCGCCGGCTCGCGCATGACCCTGCGCTCCGAGCCCTACGAGCACCTGCATCGTCCCGCCGTCTTCGACGCGCTGGAGCGCCTCGAGGCGATGGCCGCAGAGCGCGGCGTCGACATGCCGACGCTCGCTCTGGCCTGGCTGCTGGCCCACCCGCTGGTCAACCCGGTCGTCGTCGGCCCGCGCCGGCCGGAGCACCTCCAGCCGGTGCTGGCCGCGCTCGAGCTGCGACTCGACAGGGCGGAGCGCGACGAGATCTCCGCCCTCTTCCCGCCCAGCCTGGGAGCTGCCTCATGAGTGTGCGCGTGCTGAGCGGCGACGACGTGCGCGCCGCGCTGAAGATGTCCGACTGCATCGAGGCCATGGACGCCGTGCTGCGGCAGTTCGCCGCCGGGGAGCTGTATCTGCCGTTGCGCTCGGTCGCGCGGCCACCCAAGTCGCCGGGCTTCATGGGGTTGATGACGGCCCACCGCGCCGGCGATGTGCCCGCCTTCGGGCTCAAGGCCGTGGCGATCTTTCCTGACAACCCGCGCCGTGGCCTCGACGCCCACCAGGGCGTCGTCATCGTGTTCAGCGGAGAGGACGGCCGCGTGACGGGGATCGTCGACGCCTCCGCTGTGACGGCGATCCGAACGGCCGCTGTAAGCGCCGTTGCCACGCGCGCGCTCGCGCGCGAGGGCGCCGCCACGCTGGCGGTGCTGGGCGCCGGCGTTCAGGCCGGCGCCCACCTCGAGTCCATGGCGTGCGTCATGCCGCTCGAGCGAGTCCGCATCTACTCGCGCCGGCTCGAGCCGGCACAGGAGCTGGCGGCCTCGGCGGCGCAGCGCTATGGCGTAGATGCGAGTGCCGCGGCCTCCGTCGAGGAAGCCCTGCGCGACGCCTCCGTCGTCGTCACGACGACGACGGCGCGCGAGCCGATCGTGCAGCGCGGCTGGTTCGCACCCGGCGCGCACGTCAACGCGGTCGGCTCGAGCATCCCGACGACGCGGGAGCTCGACGGCGCCACCGTGGCTGCGGCGCACCTCGTCGTCGATGCACGCGAGTCGACGCTCAACGAGTCCGGCGACCTGCTGCTCGCCGTGCGCGAGGGCTCGGTCGCGGAAGGCGTTCCACTGGTCGAGCTCGGCGAGGTGTTGAGCGGTAGCGCGCCCGGCCGGACGTCCCCGGATCAGCTGACGGTCTTCATCTCGCTCGGCCTGGCGGTCGAGGACCTCGCCGCCGCGGAGCTGGCGCTGCGCGTCGCCGAGGGTGCCGGGCTCGGCGTCGTGGTGCCGCTGTGATCCCACTCGCCTCCATCACGCGCGCGCGCGAGACGCTGCGCGGCAGCGCGGTGCGCACGCCCCTCGTGCGCCTGCACCTGGACACCGCGCCCGCGGAGATCTACCTCAAGCTCGAATGCCTGCAGCCGATCGGCTCGTTCAAGATCCGCGGCGCGCTCAACGCCATGGCCGAGGCGCCGCCCGGCGCGCTCGAGAAGGGCGTCGTCACCGCCAGCGCGGGCAACATGGCCCAGGGCGTGGCCTGGGGAGCTCGCGAGCGGGGCCTGCCCTGCACCGTGGTCGTGCCCGACACGGCGCCCAGGACGAAGCTCGATGCCATCGAGCGGCTGGGCGGCCGCATCCTGCCTGTGCCCTTCGAGGACTGGTGGCGCGCGATCGAGACCTCGGAGCACCCGGGGGCCGAGGGGTACTTCGTGCATCCGGTGCTGGACGACGGCGTGATGGCCGGCAACGGCACGATCGGGCTCGAGATCCTCGAGGATCTGCCCGACGTCGACTCCGTGCTCGTCCCCTGGGGCGGCGGCGGCCTGTCCTGCGGCATCGCGAGCGCGCTCAAGCAGCAGCGGCCGGGGACGCGGGTGATCGCCATCGAGCCCGAGACGGGCGCGCCCCTCACCGCCTCGCTGCCCGCGGGCGAGTCGAAGGCCGTCGACTACCGCGCGTCGTTCGTGGACGGCTCTGGCAGCCGTGCGCTCCTGCCCAAGATGTGGGGGCTGGCTCAGGAGCTCATCGCGGGCGCCCATTCGGTGTCGCTCGACGAGACGGCAGCGGCGGTGCGCCTGCTCGCGGAGCGTGCTCGCGTGGTGGCCGAGGGCGCCGGCGGACTCTCACTGGCCGCAGCGCGCGCCGGTCACGGAGGCACGGGCAAGGTCGTGTGCATCGTCTCCGGCGGCAACATCGACAGCTCGCGCCTGGCCAAGATCCTGGCCGGCGAGACACCGGCCTGATCGCCGATACCATCGGTTGCGAGGGACATTTGAGAGTCGATCACAAGGGAGCGTTCGTGACGGAGTCCGTCAAGGTCGGCGACAGGTTTCCCGCCGAGGTGGGCCGATGCCCGGTCACCTAGTGCAGCAGGCCGAGTGCGCGCCGCAGGTCGACGCCGACGGCATCGAGACGCGCGTCACGATCGATCGTTCCTGCGGATGCGCCGCGCTCGTGCAGAGCGTGGTGAGCTTTCCGATCGGGCGCTCGCAGCGCTCGGCGATGGCCGGCCACGAGCAGTCGCTCTTCGTGCTCTCGGGCTCCGCAATGCTCTACCTCGACGGCCAGGGCCATCACGAGCTCGAGCTTGACACCGCGGCCTACATCGCCTCCGGCGAGTCCTACTCGATCGAGAACGACGGGCCCGAGCCGCTCGTGGCGCTGGTCGTCGACGCTCCTACGCCCGCCGACGCCGATGCCCCTGCCCTCGGCACGCGGCGCGTGACCGTCAATTTCGCCACGCAGCCCGATCAGGAGGCCGGCATCGGGCGCACGTTCCGGCTGCTCGTCGACCCCGACGTCGGCTGCTCCGGCTTCACGCAGTTCATGGGCGAGATCCCCGTCGGGGG
>JALYLC010000222.1 GCA_030774435.1 Actinomycetota bacterium | reverse complement strand
GCCCCTGCTCGGCGTCCGAGAGCACGCTGAGGAGCTTCGGATAGTCGCGCAGGCCGGCGAAGCCGATCACCGCCCAGCCGAGCGCGCTCGCGGCGACGGCGAGGACGACGCCACGCAGCGCGATGCGCAGGCGCCCGGTTGCGACGAGCCACACCGTGAGCGGCCACAGGAACAGCTTTGCCACGATGATCAGCGCGAGTGGCACGGCGGCGCGCGCGCCCGCGCGCCAGCGCCAGACCAGCGCAAGGCCGAGTGCGAGCAGCGGCGTCAGGGCTCCCAGCCGGATGTCGTGCAGGACGGCGACCGAGAGGTACGCCGCTCCATAGCAGCGCCAGTCGCGCACGCCCAGCACGGCGAGCGTCGCCGCGACCGCGGCGATCAGCACGGCGGTGATGAGGGCCGCGGCCAGCGGGAACGGGAGCAGGCCGAAGGGCACGAGCAGGAGTGCGACCGGCGGCGGGTAGACGAAGCGATCCCCGGGCGCGACGCCCGCAGCCGTGGCCGGCGGGTACGGATTGCGCCCGTCGATCACATCGCGCGCCGCCTGCCAGAGGGCCCCGTGGAAGTCGAATGCGTAACGGTTGCCGATCGCCCCGCCGATGATGGCCAGTCCGAGGACGGCCGGAGCGACGGCGAGCAGGCCGAACTCGCTCAGGCGCCGGAGCGCCGCGAGCGAGCCTGCCAGCGGGCGGGGATGCGCGACGTGCGCCACATCCCCTTCATCGGCACGAGCCCGGGGTTACTTAGAGCCGGTCTCGGGAGGAGCCGAGACCGGAATGGGGCGCGAGCGCGACTGCGTGGCGCGCGCGAGCATCTCAACGAGATCGTGCATGAGGTCGTCGACGTGCTCGATGCCCACGGACAGCCGGATGAGGTCGTCCGGCACCTCGAATCCCGAGCCCGCGAGCGAGGCGTGCGTCATGGCGCCGGGATGCTCGATCAGGCTCTCGACGCCGCCCAGGCTCTCGCCCAGCGTCCAGACCCCGGTCTGCGCCAGGGCCGCATCCACGGCGGCCCGGCCGCCGCGCACCCGGAAGGCGATCATGCCGCCGAAGCGGCGCATCTGGCGCCGGGCAGTCTCGTGGCCCGGGTGGGCCGCGAGGCCCGGGTAGTAGACATGGCTGACGGCAGGCGACTCGGTCAGCCAGCGCGCGATCAGCTCGGCGTTGTCGCAGTGGCGCTCCATGCGCACGGCGAGCGTCTTGGCGCCGCGCAGCGTAAGGAAGCAGTCGAGGGGGCCCGGCACCGCGCCCATCGAGTTCTGCACGAAGTGCAGGCGCTCGGCGGTCTCCTCGTCATTCGTGATCGCAGCGCCGCCGACCGCGTCGGAGTGGCCTCCGATGTACTTGGTCGTCGAGTGCACGACGACGTCGGCACCGAGCGCGAGCGGCTGCTGCAGGTACGGGCTCGCGAACGTGTTGTCGACGACGACGACCGCGCCCGCCGCGTGCGCGCGCTCGGCGATCGCCGCAATGTCGATGATCTTGAGCAGCGGGTTGGAGGGCGTCTCGAGCCATACGAGGTCGGCCGGCCGCTCGAATGCCTGCCTCGCCATGCCCTCGTCGGTCAGGTCGAGGTACTCGTAGTCGTAGCCCTTCGGGGCGTACAGCTTGGAGAAAAGCCGGTAGGTGCCGCCGTAGACGTCGTTGATCGCGACCGTGCGCGAGCCGGGCGCGAACAGTTCCATGATCGCGGTCGTCGCGCCCATCCCGGACGAGAAGCAGACGCCATGCGCGCCGCCCTCGAGCGAGGCCAGGCACTGCTCCAGCGCGGTGCGCGTCGGGTTGATCGTGCGCGCGTAGTCGTGCCCGCCGCGCATCTGCAGCACGCCGTCCTGCGCATACGTGCTCGTCTGGTAGATCGGCACGTTGACCGAGCCCGTCAGCGCATCGGGCTCCTGTCCGGCGTGGATCGCCCGTGTCTCAAACTCCACTCTGGATCTCGCTCCTCTCGAGCCCGAGCCAATGCGCGAGCCGCCCGAGCGCCTCGCGCAACGCCCGCGGTCGTTGCCGACCCTGCCAGTGCACTGCCAGGGCCCGCAGCGTACCCGCCTTGCGGTCCGCCTTCATGTCGACCCGGCCGACCACGTCGGGGCCGTCCAGCAGCGGCATGACGTAATAGCCGTAGATGCGCGTGGGCGCGGGCTTGTAGATCTCGAGTCGATGCTCGAAGCCGAACAGGTGCTCGGCCTCGAAGCGATCCCACACGAGGTTGTCGAACGGGGACAGGAGGAACGCGCCCGCCGGCCTGTCGTCACCCGCGATTGCGCGATCGGCGTCCTCGGCGGGGACGAGCCAGGCGTCGCCCAGCTCGCGCATGCGGACGCGCTCGAGCACGCCTCCAGCGACGAGCCCCTCGACGGCGGGCACGAGCGTGCGCCGCTTGCCCTTGACCCGGAAGTAGTCGGATACGCGCGCCTCGCTGACGATGCCGCGGGCGCGCACGGCGCGCTCTACCTGCATGCGGCGCGTCGCCTCGAGCGGCGGCTCGGGTGCGCCGAGCACCTCGTCGGGCAGCACGCGCTCGGGCAGGGCGTAGCGGCGCTCCATGCCGTTGCGCCCTGCGATCGCCAGCTGGCCCGCCGTCCAGAGCGCGTCCAGTACGCGCTTGGCGGGCGTCCACTCCCAGTAGCCCTTGCCCGCGCCGCCGAAGTCGCGCGAGGAGATCTCGCCGCGCTCCCGCGCGAGCGCCATGACCTCGTCAGCCAGCGCCTTGTTCTCCTGCAGGATGGGCCCGTACCAGCGATGGAACTGCCCGCTGGCCCGCTTGTCGCGCCGGTAGTGCGGCTCGTCGACCGAGGGCAGGAGGCAGGCCTCGTGCGCCCAGTACTCGAACACCCGCCCGCTGCGCAGGAGCGCGTCGTGCATGTTGGCGGGCAGCAGTCCGCAGCGGCTGGCGAGCACGAGTCGCTGCGAGCGATCGACGACCGAGATGGAGTCGATCTGCACACAGCCCAGGCGCTCGATGCAGGCCACGATCTCCGCGCGGCTCGCCGTGCGACGGCGCGCCGCCAGGCGCTGCGTGCGCACGGCATGCCGCCGCGCGGCTGCGAGCGCGATCTCCCGCATCTCTAGATCACGCGTGCGCGAGCCACTCGAGCACGTCGGCGCGGGTCAGCACACCGATCGGCGTGTTGCCTTCGGCGACGAGCACGGCCGGGCTCGACTGGAGGTCGTGGTAGACGTCGTCCAGGCGCCGGGTCGACTGCACCACCGGTAGGGGGTCGCTCATCATCTCGGCCGTGGGCGCCTCGAGCGCGCCCCGTCCGTCGCGCATGGCACGGTCGAGCAGCGTGCGCTCGTGGACGCAGCCCTGCACCTCGCCGCCTGCGCCGATCACGGGGAGCTGCGACACGCCGAAGCGCTGGAGCAACGCGATCGCATCGGCGACGGGCTGCTCGGGCGCAACGCTCAGGAGGGCCGGCACGTCGCCGCTGCGGGCGGCGATGACCTCGCCCGCCGAGGGCGGGCGCGCGGCGTCGTCGAACATGCCGTGCACGAGCATCCAGTCGTCGTTGAAGACCTTCGAGAGGTAGGGCCGGCCGCCGTCGGGCAGGATCACGAGCACGGTCTGATCGGGCGGCAGCTCTGAGGCGACGATCAGCGCGGCGTGCAGCGCCATGCCGCCGGAGGCGCCGATCAGGATGCCCTCCTCGCGCGCGATGCGGCGCGTGGCGGCGAACGAATCGCGGTCGGACACGCGGATCCAGCGGTCGACGATGTCGCGGTCGAACGTGGTCGGCCAGAAGTCCTCGCCGACACCCTCGACGAGATACGAGTGCACCTGCTCGCTCGAGTAGATCGAGCCGATCGGGTCGGCCCCGACGATCTCGAGGGCGGGGTTGCGCTCCTTGAGGAAGCGACCCACGCCCGTGACCGTGCCGCCGGTGCCCACCCCGGTCACGAGCACGTCGAGCTCGTCGCCCACCTGCTCCCAGATCTCCGGGCCCGTACTGTCGTAGTGGGCCTGCGGGTTGGCCGTATTGCCGTACTGATTGGGATTGAACGCGCCCGGCGTCTCCGCGGTCAGGCGGAGCGCGACCGAGTAGTACGAGCGCGGGTCCTCGGGCTCGACCTCGGTCGGGCAGACGACGACCTCCGATCCGAACGCCCGCAGCAGCGCGATCTTCTCGCGCGACATCTTGTCCGGCATCACGAAGATGCAGCGGTAGCCGCGCTGCGCCGCAACCTGCGCGAGACCGACGCCCGTGTTGCCCGAGGTCGGCTCGACGATCGTGCCTCCGGGACGCAGCAGCCCGTCGCGCTCGGCCGCCTGAATCATGGGCAGCCCGATGCGATCCTTGATCGAACCGCCCGGGTTCAAATACTCGAGCTTCGCGAGAATCCGCGCCCCACCGGCGGGCTGCAGCTTCGGCAGGCGGACGATCGGCGTGCCGCCGACGAGGTCGATGATCGTGGGGAACGTGCGCACGGCGGGGATCCTAGCCGCGTGCCGGCCGAAGCGGGCCTGGATCCGTCGAGGCCCTAGTGCGAGAAGTGGCGACGGCCCGTGAAGACGAGTGTGCCGCCGGCCTTCTCGACCGCGGCGATGACCTCGTCGTCTCGCTTCGAGCCGCCGGGCTCGATGATCACGCGCACGCCCGCGTCCAGCGCGGCCTGCACGCCGTCGGCGAACGGGAAGAAGGCGTCGGATGCGAGCACCGCGCCGGCCACGGGGGAGAGCGCCTTGCCCAGCGCCAGGCGGGTGGAATCGATGCGCGACATCTGCCCTGCGCCGATGCCCACCGTCGCCGTGTCGCGGGCGATCACAATCGCGTTCGAGCGCACGTGCTTGACGACGCGCCAGGCGAACAGCAGGTCGCCCCACTCGCGCTCGGTGGGCGCCGCGCCGGCGACGACCTCCATCGTGTCGCGGTCCTCGGACTCCGTGTCGCGGTCCTGGATCAGCATGCCCCCGAGCACCTTGTGCGCATCGCGCTCGCCCGGGGTGGGCCTTCGCCGCTCGTCGGACTCGAGCAGGCGCAGGTTGCGCAGCTTCTCCCGCAGCAGGTCGACCGCGCCCTCGCCGTAGCCCGGAGCGTGCAGTACCTCGACGAACTGCTCGGCGACGAGCGCCGCGAGCTCGGGAGAGAGCGGGCGATTGACGGCGACCACGCCGCCGAACGCCGAGGCCGGGTCGGACGCAAGCGCCTTGCGGTAGGCCTCCTCGGGCGTCGACGCGAGCGCGCAGCCGCACGGGTTGCCGTGCTTGACGATCACGCAGGCGGGCACCGTGAATTCGTCCACCAGCTTGGTGGCGGCGTCCAGGTCGAGCAGGTTGTTGAAGGAGAGCTGCTTGCCGCCGTGCTGCGTGACCATCGAGAGCAGGTGGCGGCGGGCGCCGGCCTCCATGTAATAGGCGGCGCGCTGGTGCGGGTTCTCGCCGTAGGCCAGGTCGGTGACCTTCACGAGCTCGCCCAGCTGGCGCTCGGGGAACGACTCCGTGTCGGAGAACCAGTTCGCGATCGCGATGTCATAGCCCGCGGTGTGCGCAAATGCCTCGGCGGCCAGCTCGCGCCGCGTGTCGAGGCTGAGCTCACCCGAGGACTCGCGCAACTCGTCGAGCACGAAGCCGTAGCGCTCCGGATCGACCAGCACGGCGACCGCGGCGAAGTTCTTGGCGGCGGCTCGCACCATCGCGGGCCCGCCGATGTCGATCGCCTCGACGACGTCGCCCTCGCTCGACTCGCGGCGGGCGGCCACGTGCCGGAAGGGATACAGGTTGACGATCACGAGGTCGATCGGCTCGATACCGTGCTCGGCCAGCGAGGCCTGGTCGCCGGCGTCGTCGCGGCGCGCGAGCAGCGCGCCGTGCACGCTCGGGTGCAGCGTCTTGACGCGGCCGCCGAGCATCTCCGCGACGCCAGTGAGGTCCTCCACGCGCGTCGACTCGAGGCCGTGCTCAGCCAGGTAGGCCGCGGTGCCGCTGGTCGCGATCAGCTCGACGCCGAGCTCGACCAGGCCCTGCGCGAGTTCCAGCAGGCCGGTCTTGTCCGAGACCGAGATGAGCGCTCGCTTGACCGTCACGTGCGGGCCTTCCTTGCGATGACGTCGAGATCGAGGACCCCGCGGGCGACGTCCTCGACGACGGCCGGCAAGAGGCGGTGCTCCGCCGCGTGGATGCGTGCGCGCAGGCCCTCCGGAGTCTCATCGTAGTGGACGGGTACGGGGGCCTGGGCGACGATGGGCCCTCCATCCAGTACCTCGTCGACCAGATGCACGGTCACCCCCGTCTCGGCGACCCGGGCGGAGTACGCATCCTCGATCGCATTCGAGCCCGGGAACGCCGGCAGCAGCGAGGGATGCAGGTTGAGCACTCGGTCGGGGAAGCGCGCGAGGAAATCCGCTCCCAGCACGCCCATGAAGCCTGCGCAGACCACGAGCTCGACGTCGCGCTCGACCAGCCAGCCGGCCATCGCGCGGTCGCGCCGGTCGCGCTCCCCGCCGTGCGCGCCGAGCGCGAAGACCGCGCTCTCGAGGCCGGCCGCGTGGGCACGCTCCAGCGCGAAGGCCTCGTCGTTGCTCGAGCACACGCCGGCGATGATCGCCGATCTCCCGTGCACCTGCTCGATCAGCGCCTGCAGGTTCGAGCCCAAGCCCGAGACCAGGACCCCGAGCCGCACTAAACGCTCTCCACATACTCGACGCCCTCGCCCGGCACGACCTCGCCGACGTGCCAGGCCTCGTACCCGGCGCCGTCGCAGGCCGCAAGCGCCGCCGCCGCCTCCCCGGCGGGCACGACGGCCACATACCCGAGCCCGCCGTTGAACACGCGGCGCATCTCGTCGCGCTCCACGCCCAGCCCTGCGATCCAGCCGAAGACCGCGGGTGCGGTCCAGCGTCGCTCGTCGACGCGCGCGGCCAGGCCCGTGGGCAGCACACGCGGTAGATTGCCCGGCAGGCCGCCGCCCGTGATGTGCGCCATGGCGCGCACGCCGCAGGCCGCGCGCAGGCTCGCAGTCGCGCGCGCGTAGGTGCGCGTGGGCGCGAGCAGGTCGCCGGG
>JALYLC010000221.1 GCA_030774435.1 Actinomycetota bacterium | reverse complement strand
GGCCCGGACCGCCCTCCGCCGTTAGACTCGCCTTCCCCCTTGGACACCTTTACGCAGCTCACGCTCAACGGCCTGACCGAGGGCAGCACCTACGCGTTGATCGCGCTTGGCTACACCCTCATCTACGGTGTCCTGAAGCTCCTGAATTTCGCCCACGGCGACGTCTTCATGGTCGGGTCATTCATCGGGTTCGGCGTGCTCAAGGTGCTCGGCGGCGCGGGCGATCCGATGGTCCCGGTCTGGCTCTTGCTGACGCTGATGGTGCTCGGCGCCATGGTCGGCTGCGCGATTCTCGGCGTCGCGATCGAGCGCTTCGCGTACCGGCCCCTGCGCGACGCGCCACGGATAGCCCCCCTGATCAGCGCGCTGGGAGTGTCGTTCTTCCTCTCCAGCTCGTTCCAGTTGATGTTCGGCGCGCAGCAGTACAACTACGGAATCTTCGACCTGGATGGCGGCTCGCTCTTCATCAAGGGCTTCGAGATCGGCAATGTGCACATCCCGCTGATCCGGATCATCACGATCCTCTCGGCCCTTGCGCTCATGATCCTGCTCTGGCTGCTCGTCACGAGGACGCGCACCGGCAAGGCGATGCGCGCGACCTCGTTCGATCGAGAGGCCGCGGCCATGATGGGCATCGACATCGATCGCGTGATCGTGTTCACGTTCATCATCGGCTCGGCCCTCGCCGGCGCCGGGGGCGTGATGTTCGCTCTCCGCGTCCCGACCGCCGCCTCGATCGGCTTCGTGATCGGCCTCAAGGGCTTCACGGCCGCTGTGATCGGCGGCATCGGGTCGATCCCGGGCGCGATGGCAGGCGGGCTGATTCTCGGATTCGGCGAGGCCTACATCGCCGGCTACTGGACCACACGCTGGTCCGATCTCGTGATCTTCACAGTGCTCATCGGATTCATGTTGTTCAGGCCTTCGGGACTGCTCGGCCAGGCGGGGATCAAGAAGGTATGAGCAAGCCGGGCGAACCGCAGGATCCGTCTGGGCCCGCAATCGGGCAGGACGAGTGGGTGGCGCGCCACGGCGAGCGCCGCTCGCGCCGCGCCGGAATCTTCGGCGAGATCGAGGACCGCGCCCGGAGCGCGCCGTGGTGGGCGTGGCTCGTGCTCTTCGTGGCCGCGTTCGCGTTACTCCCGCTCGTCGCGCAGGACGGCTACATCCGCAGGGTCGCGTTCGACACGACCCTCTATATGCTGCTCGCGCTCGGCCTCAACGTCGTCGTCGGCTGGGGCGGCCTGCTCGACCTCGGCTACGTCGCGTTCTACGCCATCGGCGCGTACGCCTACGCAATGCTGAGCTCGCCGCAGTTCGGCGTCCATCTACCAACGCTCGTCTCGATCCCGGTGATCGTGGTGATCGGAGCGGTTGCCGGCTTCCTCGTGGGACTCCCGTCGCGGCGCCTGATCGGCGACTACCTGGCGATCGTGACCCTCTTCTTCCTGCAGATAACGCAGACGGTGCTGACCAACGGCGACCAGATCGCCGGCCACGATCTCACGGGCGGCGCCAACGGAATCCTCAAGATCGACCCGCTGCATCTCCTCGGTCGCTCGCTCGCAGTGCAGCACGGTGGCGTCTTCGCCGTCTCCTATCTCTACATCTCGATCGCAGTCTTCGCGGTGGTCTACACGGCGCTCCACTTGGTCAACCACTCGCGCACCGGCCGCGCCTGGCGTTCGCTGCGCGAGGACCCGCTCGCCGCCGAGGCGATGGGCATGCCGGTGAACCTACTCAAGCTCATGGCATTCAGCTTCGGTGCCGCTGTCGCGGCGCTCACCGGCACGCTCTTCGCGGCTCTGCAAACGAGCCTCTTCCCGCTCACGTTCTCGTTTCCGCTCGTGATCACCGTCTACACGATGGTGATCCTGGGGGGGCAGGGGAACCTCGCCGGCGTCACGATCGGCGCCGTGGTGGTCAGCGTGATGCTCGAGTTTCTGCGCGATCCAGGCGATGCGCGCATCCTCTTCTACGTGGTCGGCGTGCTCGCCATCGCGTTCGCCTTCGGCCGCACTCGCAAGCTCGCGGTGCTGCTGGCAAGCCTGGTCGTCTTCGGATTCGTCGCACACGCGGTGGCGGACGCGATCAACCACGACTGGGTCTCCGGACCCGCGGCGAATGGCTTCGACCACGCGCTTTCGCACTGGGTGATCATCCCGACGAGCCTCGCGAACTGGGTCGGACCGGTCTCGTACATCGGCCTGGTCTGCCTGGTGCTCGCGCTCACGCTCGTGCCGGCTCGCGTCCGCTACGTCGCGCTCGTGCCGACGATCTACCTCGGCACGTTCGTGTGGGAGAACGTCCTGCTCGCGCAGCCCGATTCGACGCGCTACATCGTGCTCGGCGTCATGCTGATCGCGCTCATGATCGCGCGCCCCAACGGCCTCCTCGGCGAGCGACGCGTGGAGATCGTCTGATGGCGGCCCTGCTCGAGCTGCGCGGGGTCTCACTCGCCTTCGGCGGCCTGAAAGTCGTCTCCGATCTCGACCTGTCGGTCGAGGAGGGCGCAATCGTCAGCGTGATCGGGCCAAACGGCGCCGGCAAGACGACCCTCTTCAACCTGATCACCGGCATCTACGAGCCCGACGAGGGCGAGATCCTGCTCGGCGAGCGCAACCTCGTCGGCCTCGACCCGCACGAGATCACCCAACTCGGCATCGCCCGCACGTTCCAGACGCTGCGCCTGTTCCTCAACATGTCGGTACGCGAGAACGTCATGGCCGCCGCCTACGGCCGCACGAAGGCCGGCGTCGTGCGCTCGATGCTGCGTACGCCCGGGATGCGGCGCGAGGAGGCCGAGATCCGCCAGCTGGCGGAGGAACAGCTCTCGTTCTTCGGCGAGCGCCTCAAGGGCTACCGCTGGGATCAGCCGGCCTACAGCCTGTCCTACGCCAATCGCAGGCGCCTCGAGATCGCGCGCGCGATGGCGACGGGCCCGAGGATCCTGCTGCTCGACGAGCCCGCGGCCGGCATGAACCCGGTCGAGACCCACGAGATCACCGAGCTGATCGCCCGGCTGCGCAGCGAGGCCGGCTACACGATCCTCGTGATCGAGCACGACATGCACGTCGTCGAGGGCATCTCGGATCGCGTCGTCGCCCTCGACCACGGCCTCAAGATCGTCGAGGGGTCGTTCGAGCAGGTCGCAACCGACCCTCGCGTCGTCGAGGCCTACCTCGGCACCAAGGCTGCGGTGACCAAGTGAGCCTGCTGCGGCTCGA
>JALYLC010000220.1 GCA_030774435.1 Actinomycetota bacterium | reverse complement strand
GCGATCGCGAACGGACTCAACGCCGAGCGCATCCCCACCGCACAGGGCGGCCGCCGCTGGTATCCATCGACCGTCCGCTACACGCTCAGCCGAGCGAGTTGACGCTTTGGGCTCGTCGCGATTTGCGGGAACTGCGACATTGCCAGGCAGGCCTTCGCGCCAGGCGTATTACGGGTTGTAGGTATGGGTTCCTCCGGGCCCATTTTCCCTGCTCTCAAGCGGAGTCGACCGGATCAACTTACGGTACTACGGGTAGTACGGACACCGTACGGCCGCACACGCCCTGGCGCCGGTCGGGTTCGACGAGTTGGGGGCGCAGCCGCGGTCTGCGCGTGTATTGACCTAGCCGAGCGAGAAGATGACCGGGTACTGGGCGGAGTTGTTGGCCGTGTTCTTCTCGTCGGGCACCGGCTGGATGTGGACCTTCACGGTCGTCCGGGTCGCGAACTGCACCTGACCGAGATTGTGGAAGGCGAGGGTCTTCTGCTCGCCCGGGTTGATCAGGTCGACCGTCTTCGTCTGGACGATCGGCGACGGTGTCTGCTGGATCGTCAGGGTCACCTTGACCTGCACCTCCTGCGAGCCGCCTGTGTCCTCGATCGTGACCGCGAAGCCCAGGTCCGTGGTCGCCGTGACCGTGGTCTCGGTGGTCTGCGAGAGCACCTGGTTGCCCGGCGACGCCTTCACCGAGACGAGCCCCGTGCCGTGCGGGCCGCCGCTCGTGCCGCCGCCCGTCGCCGCGCCCTGGAGACGCTGGAGGATCGCCTCCCAGAAGGGCGTGCTCGCGTAGTCCGGGTTCGGGACGAAGGTGGAGCCGGGAACGGCGACGCCGGTCACACCCTGGCGGCGGAGCTCCTCGATTGCCGGATCCTTGAACAGGTCGGCCCAGACGACGTCGCCGGAGACAAGGCGTTCGGCCTGGCCGGCGAGAAGCAGCGCGTTGCCGGTCACGTTCTTCGGCGTCCGCGCGGCCTGGGTGAACGCGTCGGCGAGCCCGCGCAGACCGCTGACGCGGAACGCGAGCGCCTCGATCGCCTCCTGGTGCTGGAGGCGGAGCGGCCCCGGCGGGTTCATCTGCCGCGCGGCGGCGACGTCCTGCTGCTCCCCCTGCGCGATCGACGAGATCCTCGTGTTCAGGCCGGCGAACTTGCTCCCTGGCGTCGTCAGCGCGTCATTCAGCTCGCGGCCGTGCTGCTCCGAGTCCTTCGCGATCACGGCCATCTTCGCCATGTAGCGCTTGTACGAGCTCTTCTTGCCCGCGCCCTGGCAGCTCGAGATCCAGAAGACCAACAGCACGACGACCAGGATCGCGAACGCGACCAGCCCGGCCAGGCGCACCAGGGGCGTGACGCCGCCTCCGGCGCGCGGCGGCTCACGCGGGGGGCGCTCCTCCTCGTGCGGCTCCGAAGGCTCGGGGTCGTCGTCGAAGAAGTCGAAGTCGAAGTCGAGGTCGGTGTCGTGCTCGGCCATGAGCCTGTTTGCAGCGAAGGCGACGCTGCTCATGGGCGGCAGTCTATGCGGCGAGCGCGAGCCTAGGTGTAGTTCCTGAGCACGTTGGGCGCCGAGGAACTCCTGGACGAGGCACTCCTTCCGATGGCCACCACGCTTGAAGAGACGGCCGCTGCGCTCGGGGGTCACGGTCGCGCCCACTTGGCCTTTCACGCGAGCGGGAGCCAAGTGTCGATCCGGGACGGGAGCTTCACCCGTCACATCCTCGGCGGCGACAGGCTGCGTTCGATTCAGCGGTGGCTCGACACCCTGGCAATCCCACGTGAACAGCTCGACAGCATCAGGCGCGAACTACTTCGCGCTTGCGGGATTGCTGCGTGGGAACCGTCGTAGCGCCGGAGTGTCCGACTGAGGAAGGTTCTAGCCGAGCACTTCGGCGAAAGCGGCCTCCATGTGCTCGCGCGCGTCCGCTCGTCGTGCTCCGCCGGAGCCGGCAGGACTCCAGCCGATCGGCTTTCACGAGTGCCGTCACACGTACGCGTCGCTGATGATTGCTGCCGGCGTGAACATCAAGGCGCTCTCCACCTTCATGGGCCACGCGAGCGTGACGATCTCGCTCGACCGGTACGGGCACATGCTTCCGGGCGGCGAAGAGGAGGCGGCCGCCCTGCTCGACGCCTACCTCGTGCGGACGGACGCGGTGGCGAAGACATAGGCGAGTCCTGAGGTCTCCCTGACCGGCGGGCGCGTCAGAATCTCGGCACGAGTGGCTCCGCCGACGCAGATTGAACAAGACGCGCAGCACATTCTCGGATTCCTAGTCGCCCGACGCAATCACGCCGATGCGCTGAGGCGGCGCCGACGGCGGCGGTTGGGGCTGGCGCTGGCGTTGATCGTCGGGGCGGCGGGCGCGGCAGCTGTGGCTGTCTGGCAGCTAGGCGGTTCGCGGCCGTCGGCGGTGGCTGCGGCGGCGCGGCTGGCATCGGCGCTCGAGCGGGGCCGGTTCGCCGGCGTCGACTTCGCGAACACGAGCGGCGCCGAGGCGGCGGCCTCCTGGCGCTCCATCCGCGCGGGCATGGGGACGGCGACGGCCTCTGTCTCTGCCGGGCAGGCGAGGACGCATGGTGACAAGGCTGTAGTCGGCCTGCGCTGGCGCTGGCGGCTTCCATTTGGGTGGCGCTGGACGTACGCGACGCGCGTCTCGCTCCGCTACTCGGGCGGGGCCTGGAAGCCCGTCTGGTCGCCGACGATCGTGAATGCGTCCTTGGGCGGCGACCGGGTGCTCGAGCTGTCTGTGCGCCAGCCGCCGCGGGCGCAGCCGCCGCGGGCGCCGATCCTGGCTGTTAACGGACAGCCGATCGTGACCTCGCGGCCGATCGTGAACGTGGGCATCGAGCCGAAGCGGGTGCGCAGCCTGCCCGAGCTCGTCCGCCGCCTGCACGCGCTTCTCGGCGTGCAGGCGCAGCCGCTGCTCCGTGCCGTGCGGAGCGCGGCGCCGGGCGCGTTCGTGCCCGTGGTCACGCTGCGGCGGGCGCAGTACGAGCAGCTGCGCGGCAAGCTCTACCCGCTGCCGGGCGCTGTGTTCACGACGGGCACGCTGCCGCTGGCGCCGACGCGTGCTTTCGCCCGCTCGCTGCTCGGCACGGTCGGTCCTGCGACGGCGGAGATCGTCTCTTCCTCGCGCGGGCGGCTGCTGGCGGGCGAGATCGTCGGCCTCTCCGGCCTCGAGCGTGCGTTCGAGGCCCGGCTCGGCGGCCGGCCCGGCCTGGTCGTACAGGCGGTCGGGCGTGGCAGTGCGGGCGGCCGGCTGACGCTCTACGCGGTCACCGACCGCCCCGGCCGGCCGCTCAGGACGACGCTCGAGATCCCGGCCCAGGAGGCAGCCGATGCCGCGCTCGCTCGCCTGAAGCAGCCGAGCGCGCTCGTCGCCGTCAGGGTCAGTAGCGGCGGCGTCATCGCCGTCTCGGTCGGCCCGGACCCCGGCGGCTACGACATCGCCTTACAGGGCGAGTACCCACCCGGCTCGACGTTCAAGGTCGTGACCACCCTCGCCCTGCTCGAGCGCGGCCTTCGGCCGAGCGAGACGGTCGACTGTCCCGCCCAGATCACGGCCGACGGCAAGCAGTTCCGCAACGCCGAGCAAGAGGTGCTCGGCCCGACCAGCTTCGCACAGGACTTCGCTCATTCCTGCAACACAGCCTTCGTCAGCCTGGCGCCACGCGTCGCCGGCAACGCCCTGCCCGCGGCCGCCCGGGCGCTCGGCCTCGGCCGCGGCCTGAAACTGGGCGTTCCCACCTTCTCGGGCTCGGTGCCGCCGCCAGCCGACCCGGTCGAGCTTGCCGCCGAAGCCTTCGGGCAGGGCCGCATCCTGGTCAGCCCCCTGGCGATGGCCGGCCTGGCGGCGGCGCTCGCCCGC
The DNA here is from genome assembly GCA_030774435.1 of Actinomycetota bacterium. Taxonomy (GTDB): domain Bacteria; phylum Actinomycetota; class Thermoleophilia; order Gaiellales; family JALYLC01; genus JALYLC01. The sequence continues at coordinate 2,034 of JALYLC010000220.1, read as the reverse complement.
GGCCGCTGGCAGTCGCCGCGGCTCCTCCTCGACCCCGTTCCGGCCCGGTTCCGGCTCGGCCCCAAGCTGCCGCCGGCTGCAGTCGCCACGCTGCGCGCGCTGCTACGGCAGGTGGTCACGAGCGGCACCGGGACGGCGCTGGCCGCACAGCCGGGCCCGCCTGTGTACGGCAAGACCGGCACCGCCGAGGTGGGAGCGCAGCAGCCGCCGCACACCGATGCCTGGTTCATCGGTTACCAGGGCGACGTCGCATTCGCCGCTCTCGTCGCCGACACGAACAACGGCTTCGGCGGCACCGTCGCCGCACCGCTCGTCGGCCGCTTCCTGAGCCGGCTGGGGCAGCGGTGAGGCAAGCACGATCACTGTGCACCCCCGGGCGAGCGCGCCCCCGTGTCGTGGCCTCGGCGTCGCGCAAGGGCCGCCGCCGTCGCTCCCCGGCGAGGCGCCGGACGCACCTTCCGTCAGGTGCCTGCGCAACTGCTGTTTATAGCAACCGAAGATCGCGGCCGCCGCGGTGGGGGCCAGAGACAAAATCGCGGCGATCAAGACGCAGCTTGCGCTCAGGAAGGAGGCACTGGCGCTGCGGCAGCCGTGCTCTCCCTCGCAGCCGGGGCAGACGAAGCCCGCCGGCCAGCGTAGTCGCTCGAGGTAGGCGAGGCACGCCGCGTCGTCCGGGAACCAGTCGAGCAGTTCACTCCAGCTCTCCGGATAGTCGAGGCCGGGCCGCGGATGGGGCACGCGACCAGGCTATTCGTCACGAAGGACAGCGAAGCGAATAGCCCATCCCGCCGCACGTTGCGGAGAACGTGAAGGAGTCGCGCGCGCTGTACAACCTCGTCAAGGAGCAGGGCCGTGACGGCACCGCCGGCATCGTCCAGGGCGAGAAAGGGCTCGCGTACATCGAGTTCGCGGAGGAGCACGGCGCACGGCGCACCGCGCCCGAGCAGGTGCCGCAGCTCGAAGCCGAAGAGGGAGGCGACTGATGAAAGTGGCGTAGGCCCCACGCCCGCTCCGTGACGGTGCCCGCCACTCACGTCACGCCGTCACGCCGTCACGCACCAACGTCGAGCCCGCATGGCTAAACGGAATCGCGACATGGCGCATACCGCCAACCGACCCCGCCAACCGACCCCGCCAACCTATCGACCCGAAGAAGAAGGAACGCTTCGCTGAGCTTGTCGGGCTCGGCTGCACGCAGCCTGCGCGAGTCGCGAATCCGGGCGTAGACGACCGCGCCTTCTGTCAGAGATCGCTAGCAAAACTGCTAGCCAGCGCCCGGGTCGCAGGCCCGCCCGCAAGCCAGCGAGACAATCCGCGCCGGACCAGCCTTGTCGCGGAATCGGCCCGGCTTGCCTGCTTACCGCGGGGCGTGAACGACGCTTGTGTGGGTTCGCCGAGTCTTGCTCGTCTGCCTGCTCGCGAGCCTCGTCCTGTCGATGAACTCGTCCACCGCCGACGGCGGACGTGCTCTCTACGGCATCTCGAGGGTCGGCATGACGATCAAGGAGCTCGGCGTCCTGAACCGGTTCCACGTGCCGGCGCGCGCGATGACAGTCGACCTCGTCGTCAATGTCTGCCTCGTGCTGTTCGTCTCGAGCAACCTGGCGATCCTCTACATGAGCAACATCGGGTACGTGTTCGCCCACGTGGCGGCGATGTCGGGCTTCTTGCTCCTGCGCAAGGACCGCCCGAACTGGCCGCGCCCGATCAAGGTCGCGCCGATCTGGCTGCCGATCGCGGCGATCATCCTCCTGTCGAACGCCGTCTTCCTCGTCGTCGGTGCCGCGAGCCCGAAGCTGACCGGCTACGGACGTGGACCGACTTCGGGATCGGCGTCGGCATCCTCGTCGGCTCGGTCCTGCTCTACATCTTCCGGCGCGTCGTTCAGGACCGCCAGCCGGTCCACCTCCGCGAGGAGACGCCGAAGATGCCCGGTGAGGAAGTGGCGCCAGGGGCAGTTCCAGCCACGTAGAACGACCAGAGTGGGGGCGGGAGCCCGCCCCCACTCTCTCTCAGGTTGCATTGGCCCAGGCC
>JALYLC010000219.1 GCA_030774435.1 Actinomycetota bacterium | reverse complement strand
GTCCTGCGACGCCCCGGGCCCGCCTCGCGCAGCGAGCGAGCGCCCGGGTCGGACGGAAGTCAATTGCCGGGGCGCACCCCACCACGCCTCAAACCCACGACCCACACCCCAGGCGCCCTGGCGATCGACTGCAGGCCGATCCAGCCGCTCCCGACACCACGATCATTCTGAAATGCGCTCTTAGATCCTCAGGCCTCTACCCGTTCTGCGGTGCGATCTGGACGGGGACCGAGGGATCCGGCGCCGGACTCGGATTCGGCTTCGCCTTCTTGGGCTTGTGGGCGGGGGTGGCCGGCGGCGCCGGCGGCGCCTTCGGGTTGTAGCCGAACGACGTCGTCGCGTGGAACTCCCGGAAGACCATCGGCTTCTTGGGCTCCGGCCAGTCGTGTGGGGGCAGGCGGCGGGTCGCGGTCGTCATGAAGTCCTTCCAGATGGCCGCCGGGAGCGTGCCCCCGAAGACCGCGCCCACGCCCTCGATGCCAACCAGCGGCTTGTTCGACCCACGGTAGCCAACCCATACGCACGACGCGATGTCGGGCGTGTACCCGCAGAACCAGGCGTTGCCGTAATTCTCGGCCGTGCCCGTCTTGCCGGCCTCGGGCCGGCCGTCGTCGAGGCGCGCGTGCGTCCCGGTGCCCTCGGTCATGACCTGCTTGAGGATCGACGTGGTCTCGTACGCGATGCCCTCGCTGACCACGCGCTTCGAATGGACCTTGAAGGCGTTGTCTGCCACGATGCGGCCCTGGGCGTTCTGGACGCGCCGGATCACGCGCGGGGGGTGGTAGATCCCGCCGGCGGCGATCGTGGCGTAGGCGCTGGTGAGCTCGAGCGGCGTCACGTCGTCGGCACCGAGCACCATCGAGCAGTGCCGCGGGAGCTTCGAGCGGATGCCGAGCAGGTGCGCGGTGGCAGCCACCTGTGCCGGCCCCAGATCGTGCATGAGTTGCGAGTAGACCACGTTGACGGAGTGGATCGTGGCCGTCTCGAGGCTCAAGTAGCCGCCGAAGCCGCTCTCCGCGTTGCTGGGCGACCAGCCGCCCGCCTGGGGGCAGACCGGGTCGTTCTCGGGGAAGGAGACGTAGCCGGAGGGGTAGTAGACCTTGCTCGGGTCGGCGCCGCGGCGGAGCGCGTCGACGAGCGCGAACAGCTTGAACGTCGAGCCCGGCGAGCGATGCCCGACGGTCGCGAGGTTGAACTGGTTCGTGGCCGAGAAGTAGTCGGAGGTGCCGAGCGCGAGCACGTTGCCGTTGTGGACGTTGATCGCGACCAGAGCCGCCTGGGGATCGCCCGGCGACTTGAGCACGTCCTTGATCGCGCGCCGGGCCGCGAACTGCAGCCGCTGGTCGACGGTCGAATAGACCTTGTAGCCGCCGCGCGCCGCGAGCTTGGATGGCAGCTTCGCGCCCAGCTCCTGGCGCACCTGCTCGAACACGAATGGCGACGAGACAGCGGTGCCGTAGCTGCCGCGCTTGAGGCCGAGCGGGGCGTTCCGTGCCTGCGCATAGGCGTCTGCGCTGATCCAGCGCAGCGAGCGCATCGCCTGCAGCACCTCGTTGCGGCGCTCGGTCGCGGCGACGGGGTGGAGGAACGGGTTGTAATCGGTGGGCGCCTGGGGCAGGCCGGCCAGCAGGGCCGACTGTGGCAGCGTGAGCCGCTTGGCCGGCTTGTCGAAGAACGTGTGGGCCGCGGCCTCGACGCCGTAGGCGTTCTGGCCGTAGAAGACGGTGTTGAGATAGGCCGTGAGGATCTCGGCCTTCGTGTACTTGTCCTGCAACTGCACCGCGATCCAGGCCTCGTCGATCTTCCTGCTGATCGAGCGGCTGCTGGCCTCCCTCTGCAGGTACAGGTTCTTGGCGAGCTGCTGGGTGAGCGTCGAGCCGCCCTGCGTGATCGAGCCCGCCCGCACGTTGTTGAGGGCGGCGCGAGCGATGCCGTGCCAGTCCAGAGCCCCGTGCTCCCAGTAGCGCCGGTCCTCGATCGCCACGGTGGCGCTGCGCATGGTGGGCGCGATGTCCTTCCAGCGCACGCTCACCCGGTTCTCGGTCCGCGCGATCACGCCGAGCGCAACATCCGAGCAGGGCTTCTTCGTGCAGTTGCGCACGTACACGCTGGAGTTCTCGCCGAGCTCGATCGGCCCGAGCTTCGAGAGCTTGGGCAGGTGGTCGATGAACGAGGCCGTGGCGGCGAGCCCGAGCAGCAGTCCGAACACGATCGTTCCGGCGACGACGAACACGGCGATGCCGGCCCGCGTCCGCCGCGCATCGCGGCGCTGGCGCTCTCGCCGGCGCTTGCGCGCGTCGCCCGGGAGTGCCCCACTCGGGTCGAGGCGCGCGCGGCGGCTGCGGCGGTCAGGCATGCGC
>JALYLC010000218.1 GCA_030774435.1 Actinomycetota bacterium | reverse complement strand
GCCATGCGCGGCCAGTTGCAGAATCTGACGCTCACGAACGGTCAGCTCCTGCGAGCGGAGCCCCCCGTTGCGACGGGCGAAGACGCGCCCGAGCTCATGGCCCATGCCTGTGAGCGAGCGCAGCAAGGTCTCGGTCGGCTCGAGACTGTCGCGCGAGTAGAACTCCATGACAGCGAATGTGAGGTCGCCGCTGACCGCCGGAAGTGCGACCGCGCCCCGCAGACCAGCACCGGCCGGCGCCTCGGGCAGGCGGTCGCCGAGGACAGGCTGGCGTGACAGCCACGCCTCGACGGCCGGGGCTTGGCCCGGCCCTGTCTCGAGAGGTTGCTCGGCCGGCTCGAGCTCCGACGCCTCGGCCGGGCGGGAGCTCCAGATCGAGCGCGGGATCAGCACATCATCCCGCTCGAGCCACAGAACGCCGACGGCGAACTCCATCGCCTCCCCGAGCCTGGCCAGAAGCTGCCCAGGCCCGTCCTCCAGCGAAGCCCACGCCGCGAGACCCTCCTCGAGCGCAATGTGCCCGGCGATCTCCCGGGCGATCTGGCGTCGCTCGGTGACATCCTGCAGCGTTCCCAGAAAGTGGCGCGTAGCGCCATGCCCCGCCTCGACCGGCGCGACGATGGACTGTACGCGCCGCACCGCACCGTCCGCGGGCACGATCTCGTACTCGGTCGATTCCAGGGTTCCCGTCGCCACGGCAGTCTCGACGCGCCGGCGTACGCGCTCGCGATCGTCGGCGTGCACGCGCTCGATGACGTGCTCGGGTGTCGGTGTGATCGCGCCAGGGCTCAGCCCGAACAACCGGAACAGGTTGTCCGACCAGCGAAGCTCGCCGGTGCGCACGTCCCAGTCCCAGCTGCCGATGCCCGCGATCTCCTCTCCGTGGCCGAGCATCGCAAACCGGCGCGCCGACTCGGTCTCCTCGGCCCTTCGCTCGGAAACGTCACGGATCCAGACGATGAACAGTGGCGAATCGACCCCGGCTCGGGCGACTGTGAGCTCTGCCGCAAACGAGCGACCGTCCGGCCCCGACGCCGTCAGCTCGAGCTCGCGATCGAGCAGCCGCGAGGGGTCCTCCGACAGCTCTCCCGCGAGCTCGGCCAGGTCAGGCGGTCGGACCCCTCCGGCGGCGAGGAGGTCTGCGAGCGCTCTCCGCAGCGCCTGCTCCCGGCGCACCCCGAGCATGCGCTCGGCACCCTCGTTCAGTTCAATCACCACTCCGGCACCGGTGATTGTGATCACGGCGTCCGGGTGGCGGGTGGTCGATCGGCGGGCTGGCGTCATGCGTTGCTACAGACAGGTCTGTAGCGCCAGCCTAGCAAAACTACAGACCGGTCTGTACCCTGCAGGCGCCCATGAATGCTCCCTCCGGGCAGAGAGCCGGGAGAATTCCGCCTCGCCCACCTCCTGAAGCGGCGGATGGCGACGCGCGCGAGCGCATCCTCGCGACTGCGTACGAGCTCTTCACCCAGCACGGCCTGGCGGCGGTGGGCGTCGACCGCATCGTGGCCGAGGCAGGCGTTGCGAAGACAACCCTCTACCGGCACTTCCGCTCGAAGGCTGCGCTCGCCGTCGCCGTACTGGAGCGCCACGAACAGCTCTGGACGCGGAAGTGGCTCGAGCCCGAGGCCGTGCGTCTCGCGAGCTCTCCCGGAGAAGGTCCGATCGCGATCTTCGATGCGCTCGACGAGTGGTTTGGTCAGGCCGACTTCGAGGGCTGTCTCTTCATCAACTCCCTGCTCGAGACGCGCGCTCATGCGAGCCCCGTGCGCAAGGCCGCCATCACCGCAATCGAGAATGTCTACGACGTCGTACAACGATTGCTCGAACAGGCCGGGATTGCCAATTCCGCGGCTGTGGCGCATCAGATCCAGCTCCTGATGCGAGGCTGCATCGTCGCCGCCGTGGCGGGTCAGGCCGACGCCGTCAAGCAGGGGCGCGTCGCTGCCCAGCGGCTCCTCGAGGCTTGACGCGATCTATCGCGTGGCGACGGCTTCCCAGCCGCGCCACGTGCGGATGTCGATGGCGAGCACGGGCAGGCCGGGCTGCTCGCGCCGGTACTGCTCGTACCTCTCGGTCAGGAGGCGGAGCGCCAGCTCAGCCTCGTCGCCGGCGTCGAGCACGCGTGCCCGGCCATCGAGTCGCACCCACCACAGCCGGCTCCAGTCGTCCTCGTACTGGTCAGCCAGCACCGTCACGTCGGGGCGGCTGCGGGCGTTCTCGATGCGCTGTAACCGACGCGAGCGCTTCGGTTTGCCGTCGACGGCCGTGTAGAGCGTCTGGCGGTGGATGACGAACACGATTGGCACGAGGTGAGGACGGCCGTCCGGAGCGATCGTCGCCAGCCGCGCGACCCGCGCAGAGAGCATCCGCCTGCGCGCGAGCTCGCCGTCCACGCCCGGGAGTATCGCGCCGAGACCTTGCGTCAGGAGCTTCTTAGACGAAGGGGATGGGGTGGACGCGCGCTGCGCGGTCACCGTCCGGCGCTCGCACGATGAGCGGGTCGGCGTCGTCGACGCCCGCATCCACGAGTGCGATCGCGATGTTGTGCTCCAGGGCGTAGGAAAAGACTGCCCAGCGCGCGACGCCGACGGCGTTGCCGTCGCGGTCGAGCACGGGCCAGAAGTCCTCGAGCGGCGGGAAGGGCGCGCCGTCGACAGCGAGGCCGATGCTGCGGCGGCGCGATCCGCGTGCCCGCTCCTGCACGAGTGCCTCGCGCCCCATGAAGGGCGCGCCGTCCAGCTGGAGGAGCGGCTCGAGCCCGGCCTCGAGCGCCGTCATGTGCGAGTTCATCCGGTACTGCGTGTCGGTGATGCCCTGCTCGACGGCGCGCGTGATGTTGGGGCCGGTCACGAGCAGCCCGTGCGGCTGGCCGCTCTTCACGAGAGCGTCCCAGAGTTCCAGACAGCGCTCCGATCCCAGCGGGTAGATCTCGTATCCCGCCTCCTTGCTCCAGCCGGTGTTGGAGACGACGCACGACACCGATGCGACGTTCACGGCGGCGCAGTCGAATCGCCGCAGGGCAGAGAGGTCGCCGTCGTAGAGCGGCTCGAGCACGGCCGCGGCCAGCGGCCCTTGCAGTTGCAAGGGTGCGACATCGGCCTCCTCGACCTCGACCTGCGCGCCGCGCGCGAGCGCCAGGCCGTAGGCCCACAGCGAGATGTCGGCGTCCGAGTGCGAGTACCAGACGGTGTCCTCGAAGGGTCGCAGCACGATGCAGTCGGCCATGATCTCGCCCCGCGGGTCGCAGAGCGGCGTGAAGCGGCAGCGCCCGACCGCGAGGTCGAGCAGATCGCGCGGGCTGAGGTAGTCCGCGAAGCTCAGCGCGTCGGGGCCGCGCAGTTGCGCCTGGCGCTCGGCGCCGACATCCCAGAGCGTCACTCCCTGCGTGATCGCCCGGTACTCGACCTCGGGATCACGGCCGTAGTCGATCGGCATGTAGGTGTGGTTGTAGACCATGAAGCCGATCGCACCGGCAGCCAGCGCGCGATTGAAGTACGGCGACCGGCGCACGGTGTACGAGAGCGGCTCGCGCTCCCGCGCGGCACGGGCCGAGCTCATCCGAGCGGAGCCGTATCGAAGTACTCGGTGAGCCGCGCGATTCGCCCATCCCGCAACTCGATCGCAATCGCGAACGCGAAATCCATGCGCCCTCCGCCAGCGGCGAGCGTCGAGCGGAACATGCCCTCGGCAAGCCCGAGATCCCCGCGTTCGAGCACGTTGGCGAGCGTGACCCGACACTCCGACAGGGCTGCCATCGCGGGGCCGTTGACCGCACGGACGTCCTCACGACCGCGCAGTGTCCGCGCGTGCAGTGGATCCTCGAAGGCGCCGTCCTCGCTGAACAGATCGGCCAGCGCGTCGTTGTCGAGGCGATTCCACGCCTCGCAGATCGCCTGCATTGTCTCGGTCGGCGTCATGACGCCCCTCCCAGCGTTGGTGGCGCGGAGAAACCTACCCCGCCGCGCGAGGGACGGCTACGTGACCCAGATCTGATCGATCAGTAGTCGCCATTCCGTTTTTTGCCTGATTCGGATCCGAGTGATGGGAAACGCGCCGGCCGTGCCGGCCGAGTTTGTCGGCCTCTTCCTCCATCACCCCAGAACGACCCACGCAGGAACGTTCAGACTCGCCGAGACGGCGGTGGGCACGGTGTACGCGAGGATCCACCATCGCCGCCACGAGCTTGCCATATCGGGCGGCACGATCACGATCGCACAATGCTACGCGCCGGAACGTTCACGTTCCGCCTCCGCGACGCGACGCCCGTCACCGGCAGCTGGAACTGCGATTGAAGCCGCGTAGGATTCTTCGCGTGCTCACAGAGGTGTCGACGTTCGCAGCGTGTCGGGTCGGCGGTGTCGGGACCTTCGTTCCGCGCCAGGCCGACGCGCAGCAGTCCGTACGCGCGGAGCCATAGGTGCGTCATGCGGTTCTCGGTGCGGGTGGCATTGGAGGTCTTCTCGCCGCGGCCCTGGTGCGCGCAGGCGCCGAGGTCGTGCTGTTGATGCGCTCGGAGTCGCTCGCGACGTTCGATGGGCAGCTCGCGGTCGAGAGTCCGGTACTCGGCAACTTCGTTGTTCCGGTGGCTGCCGTGAGCTCCCTCGACCGCGAGATCGACGTGCTCTGGGTAGTGGTCAAGGCGACGGAGCTCGACGGCGCGACCAGCCTCGCCCCTCCCGGCGTCGTCGGCGACGCGGTCGTCGTACCGCTCTTGAACGGCATCGATCACGTCGCCGGTCTTCGCACCCGCTATCGACACGTGGTTGCGGGCGCGATCCGCGTCGAATCCGAGCGTGTCAAGCCCGGACACATCCTCCAGCGATCCCCTTTCCTGCGCGTCGAGCTTGCGGCTTCGGACCACCTCGCGGCCGAGTTGATCGCCGCCGGCATCCCATGCAGCATCCGCGACGACGAGGTCTCGCTGCTCTGGGAGAAACTCGCCTTCCTGGCCCCGATCGCGCTCGCCACGACAGCGCTCGACGCGCGGCTCGGTGTCGCGCGCGCCGATGCTCGCTACCGCCGCTGCCAGGACGAGGCGCTCGCAGTCGCCGCTTTCGAAGGCGCGGATATCGACGGCAGTGCGCTCCGCGCGCTGAGTGACGGCGCACCCGCGGATATGCGCAGCTCGATGCAGAAGGACGTCGCTGCAGGACGCTTGCCCGAGCTCGACGCGATCGCGGGACCGATCCTCCGCGGAGGAGCCCGCCACGGGATCCCCGTCGCAGCGACGACCGAACTTGCCGATGCCGTCGGCGCCCGTTTGACGAGCCGTGCGATCCCTGATCCGGCGATGGCGTCTTCGACCCAAGAGCCTGGTGGTGTGCGCCTTCCGCCGTGACCGAGTTGCGCTCGGGTTCCACGTAAGCTAATATCGTTAGGTAATCGCCTATAAGACTTAGGGAGCCTGGAACCGTGAAGATCAGAACCATCACCGCACATGTGCTGCAACTGACGCGTGCGCGTTTCGTCAACGCGTACCTGGTGCGAGAAGAGGATGGGTTCACGCTTGTCGATACCGGACTCGGCGGGGCGGCCGACACGTTGCTGTCGATCGCCCGGCGGTCCGGCGGTGAGATCAGGCGGATCGCCCTCACCCACGGCCATCTGGATCACGCCGGCTCGGTAGACGCACTTCGCGAACGGCTCGGCGACGAGGTTCAGATCTCGATGAGCGATCTCGACGCGCGCGTCTGCGCGGGTGAGCGCGTGGTCGAGGGGAAGCGGCGCGGCTCCTGGGCGACTCTCAAGACGACGCCGGACGTTCGCCTGGCGGGAGGAGAGCGGATCGGGAGCCTGGAGGTGATCCCGACGCCGGGTCACAGCCCGGGCCACATGGCGTTCCTCGACGTGCGCGACCGGACGCTGCTGGCCGGCGACACGTTCACAACCTACTGGCGCACGGAGATCCCGAACCGCGCGCTGCAGCCGTTCCCACTCGCGGCAATGGGCACCCAGGACCGAGCGCAGATCGTCGAGTCGGCGCGCGCCCTTCGCGCGCTCGAGCCAGCCGTCCTCCTGGTGGGCCACGGCCCAGCGGTGCAGACACCGGCGGCGGCGATGGATTCGGCGATCGCGCGGGCACAGCGCTGATGGCGCGCGGCGGAGTCAACGCTGCAGCGATCGTCGAGGCAGCGGCTGAGCTCGCCGACACCGAAGGGCCCCAAGCTGTCAGCCTGACTCGACTGGCCGGCATCCTCGGCGTGCGGCCGCCGTCGCTGTACGCGCATATCGGCGGACTCGACGATGTGCTCCGGCGGCTCGGGGCACGCGGCGCAAGCGAGCTCGCGGCGGCGCTGAGCCGCGCGGTGGAGGGTCGTTCGGGGCAGGAGGCGCTGCGAGCGCTGGCCGTCGCCTATCGAGAGTTCGCCCACCGGCACCCGGGGACATACGCAGCGGCCCAGCGCTCTCGTGACCTTGCCGGAGACAGCGAAGCGCGCGCGGCCGGCGAGGCAGTGGTCCGCGTCGCGCTCGCGGTTCTCCGCGAGTACGGGCTCGAGGGCGATGACGCGATCCACGCCGTCCGCTTGATCCGAATCTCGCTGCACGGCTTCATCTCGCTCGAGAACGCCGGCGGCTTCGCGCTGGATCTCTCGCTGGACGAGACATTCGATCGGCTGCTCGCCATGCTCGATCTCGCCCTGCGCCAGGCGCAGACGTCCTGATGCCCGTGCGCTGTTCGTCGTAGAGACACATCGCAGTTTCAGCCACTCGAGGAGTGCCATGAAGTACCTGTTCCTGATTCGCGTCGACCCGGAGGCCGAGGTCGACGAGGCGGACAACGACATCCAGCCGTGGCTCGAGGAGGTGCACGCTCGCGGCGCTCGGCTCATCGGTGATCGGCTACGGCCCGCGGAGGAGGCAAGGGCGGTCAAGGTTCGTGGCCAGGAGACTCTGGTCAGCGAGGGGCCATTCACCGAGACGAAGGAGCTCATCGGTGGATTCGACGTGATCGAGTGCGCCGACGAGGCCGAGGCTCTCGAGATCGCCGCCAGGCACCCGGTAGCGCGCTTCGGGACGGTGGAGGTGCGCGCGTGCTGGCCGATGGAGCCCTGAGCGTCCGGGAGAGGTGAGATCTAGTCCGGGATCGACGCCTCGACACTGGCCAACCGCTCGCGCAGGTAGCGGCGTTCAGCATCTGCCGGCGCGAGCGGCAGCGCCTCGCGGTAGCTCGCCGCCGCCTCCGGGAATCGGCCGAGGCGGCGCAGCAGATCGGCACGTGTTGCGGGCACGAGGTAGTAGCCGCTGAGCGCGCCGGAATCTTCGATCTCTGCGAGCATGGCGAGGCCGACCCCGGGGCCGTCGGCCATCCCGCATGCGACCGCGTGGTTGAGGCTGACGATGGGTGAGGGCACGAGCGTCGTCAGCCGGCCGTAGAGCGTCGCGATGGCGGGCCAGTCGGTCTCTGCCGGCGTTCTCGCCGTTGCGTGGCAGGCAGCGATCGCTGCCTGGAGCTGGTGCGGCCCGCCGTGTCCCTTGGGGTCGGTCTGCTCGAGCAGCGTGATGGCCTCGTCGATTTCGGCCGCGTCCCAGAGGGCGCGGTCTTGTACCTCGAGCGGTACGAGGGCACCGTCTTCGTCCACGCGCGCCCTCCGGCGCGAGTGCTGGAGCAGCATCAAGGCCAGCAGCCCCTGTGCTTCGGTGTGTTCCGGCATCAGTTGCACGAGCAGTCGCGCCAGGCGCATCGCCTCGGCACAGAGGTTGTCCCGCACGAACCGCTCGCCACTGCTCGCGTAGCCCTCCGTGAACAGCAGGTACAGGACGGCCAGAACCCCGCTCATGCGCTCTTCGAGCAGCTCCCGCGGAGGCACGCGATACGGGATGCCCGCGGACTGGATCTTGCTCTTCGCCCGGACGAGACGCTTTGCCATCGTCTGCTCCGTGACGAGAAAAGCGCGAGCGATCTCGGCAGTGGTGAGACCGGCAAGGGAGCGCAGCGTGAGCGCCGCCCGCGCCTCCATGGAGAGGGCGGGGTGGCAGCAGGTGAACATCAACCGCAAGCGGTCGTCGCTGATGCCGCTCTCGTCTTCGGGCTCGTCTGACTCCGAGTGCGACATGCGGGCCGACTCCTCGAGCTTGCGCGTCTCGCTCGCTCGACGGCGCAAGCGGTCGAGCGCGCGGTTGCGGGCCACCGTGGTGACCCACGCGCCGGGGTTCCGGGGCGGACCCGACCCGCGCCAGGAGCGAAGAGCTTGCGCGAACGCTTCCTGCGCGCATTCCTCGGCCAGGTCCCATTCGCCGAACGTGCGGATCAGCGACGCCACGATGCGCGCCCACTCGTCGTGATAGGTCTGCGCGACGACTGCTTCGAGATCTCCGGCCATTGCTGGCTGGGAGGCTACGCGGGCCGAAGCCCGCGCAGCCCGCTCTGAGTCGCCGTGCACGAGAGGCACCCTGTCAAGCGACGGCACGCTCGCCTTCGGCTGCGCTCCGCGGCCGTCGAGGCCGGCGAAGGCGCCGGCCAAGAGCGGTCAACGCGGCCTGGGCGTGCGCGAAGCCCGCGACGAGCTCGGCTGCGCGCGCATCCTCGGCGAGCTGCTCGGCGCGCCTGCGAGGGCGCCCGGCCTCGTACACGAAATAGGTCTCGAGCGGTGTGATCATCGTCGGTGCCTCCTGATGCGATGTGGTGGTCACACCGACGACGAACGGACGTGGCCGAGATGGACACTTCGGGCCATCGATTTCAGTTCGTGGCGCCGATCTGGACGTCGACCCGTTCGGCGTCGGGCATCAGGAACGCAAGCAGCCGCAGGCCCTCGTCGCCGACCTCGCTCTGCTCGCTCCTGGTCAGCCGTTCGTAGGGAGCGATCCTGAGAAGGCCGTTTTGCGCCGACTGCTCTAACTCGCCACTCGGCACGCATGTAGCCGTCGATCAGCACCGTCCCCTGGCGGGCGCCGTTGCCGGGCGGCAGGGGTGGCGTGCGAGAGCCGTGGATGATGCGGCTCCGGTCCGAGTGCGAGAGCAGGGCGTTGTCGTATTCCGGCAGGAAGCGCGCAGGGGCCGGCGGGTCCTCCGCCGGAAGCGGGCCACCGTCGACGTCGAACAGCTCGCGACCGTTCTCGTCGCGGCAGGTGCGCAACTGCGGCCGCAGGTCATCGAGCAGGCGAGCGGTGCTCGCGAGGCCCGACCAGGTCGCGACGTCGGCCGCAGTCGCGGGGCCGAACGCCCCCAAGTACCGGACGACCGCGGTGCTCGCCGATTCCGATCGCCGTGGCGGCGTGCCCAACCACGCGTCGGTGCTTGCCCACGCCGCAGAAGCCGTCCGGCCCCAAATGCC
>JALYLC010000217.1 GCA_030774435.1 Actinomycetota bacterium | reverse complement strand
GCGAGGCGAGGTCGGCGAGCAGCTTCGTCTCCTGATCCTTCGTCAGCTTGCCCGCGGTCACGGCTGCGTCGAGCTGCTTGGTCGTCGCGTCGGTGATCGCCGTCTTCAGCCCATCGACCGTCTTGCCCTGCGCCGTCGCGATGTCAGCCAGCGACTTGCCCGATCGCAGCTGCGTGGCGAGATCGGCCGGCTTGAGGCCGAGGTAGGTCGCGACGTCCGCGATGCCGGCCCGCAGGCCCACGCCACCGAATCCGAAGCCAAAGCCGAAGCCGGGGCCACCAAAGCCGAACCGGCCAAAGTGACCGCGCGGGCCGCCGCCGAAGCCGGGGCCGCCGAAGATCGGCTGCGTGCCGTCCTCGATGCGCTTCTTGATCGCGTCGGCCTGGTCCTTGGTCAGGGTGCCGGCCGTCACCTGCGCATCGACCTGGTTCTCGAGCGCCTTCTTGAGTGCGTCGCTCAGCTTGGTCGGGTCGACGCCGAGCGTGCCGGCGGCGTCGTTGACGATCGCCTGGCTGCGCGCCTGCGGGGAGTTGTCCTGGGACGCGGCATAGGCTGCACCGCCGCTGACCACTGCCACGAGAGCGAGCGCGCCCAGGATCAGCCGGAACTTGCGATTGGTCGGTCGTCGCTCGTCGGTCATCTCGCTCCCTTCAAGTGCATGGCCGCGATATCCCCAGTCAACCAGCGGGTTCTGAGTCCACGCGCAGTGATTCCTGGGTCCACGCTGTGAACAGCACACCTGTGAGGTGGTCGCGATCAGAAGCCGAGTGTCTCCGGAACGAGGACGACCGTGATCCGCCCGCTGGGCTCGTGCTCGATGAGCAGCGTCTTGGCGAGGAGACTGCCCGGGTATCCGATCCCCTGCATGCGCAGGAACTCACGTGGCAGGGCGTACTCGCGCAGGCGGCGCAGCCCGTGGGGGATGTCGCGCACGAGCTTCTGGTGGCCGACGATGAGGATCACGCTGCCTGCTGCGTAGGCATAGGCGCCGAGCTGACTGCCCGAGCCGGACCCCACCATGACCACGCCGTCGTCCGTGATCGCGTGCGCGCTGCCGAGGATGTAGTCCGGGGCGGCGCCGAGCTTGCGCATCTCGCGATCCTGCGTCTCGCGGTCGAGCAGCGCGAGCTTGGCGCGCACCGAGTCGTAGCGGCCCGACTCCTCGATCTCGGCGCGGATGCCGAGCTCGGTGAGGGTCTCCGAGAGCGCGGTGTGTACCTCGGCGCCCTCCGGCACCGCGTCCAGCACGAACTGCCTGGCCGCGACGCCATCGGCCGCGACCTGCGCGTGAAAGCCGCGGCCCCGCAGCGCCTCGACCGTGCGTTCGAGGCGATCCGGAGGCGCCGGCTGTGCGAAATCGTCGTTGGGTGGGCCAGGGTCGGGCAGGACGAAGCTCACGGCGCTCTCTCCTTCGGCGACTGGTCGAAAATTGGAACGTATCTGTACCACTATTCGTTTGTAAAAAGTAACGAATGACAACGCTGTAGGACACCGCCGTACACTAGGACCGTGGTACCCGTGCCTCCCGAACAACTGATGACTCCGGCCGCTGCGCGCTCGACCGTCCTGATCACGCGCCTCGCCCGTGCCATGCGCCGCCAGTTCGACCGCGCCGTCGCCCCGCTCGGCCTGCGCGCGCGCCACCTGGTCGCCCTCACGCACCTCAAGGATCACGGGGCCTCGGCGCAGCAAACGCTGATCGACGCGCTCGGGCTCGACGCCTCCAACCTCGTCGCCCTGCTGAACGAGCTCGAGGACGCCGGTCTGATCGTGCGCAGCCGCGACCGCGCCGACCGGCGCCGCGGCATCATCGAGCTCTCCCTGGAGGGCGAGCGGCTGCTGTTGGAGGTCGACCGCGCGCTCGAGGCCGTCGACGACGAGATCCTCGCGCCGCTCAGCACCGACGAGCGGGCAACGCTCAACGAGCTGCTCGCCCGCGCGGGAGCTTCCGGGCCGATGGTGTGCGACAAGGAGGCGGAGGAGGAGTGCGGGGCAGCCGAGGAGTGCGACCCGCCGACCTGCTGACCCCGATGTATTCATTACCAGCGGCCGCGGTGGACGACTTCGCCGAACGGGCGGCGGTTGGGGCGCTTCAGCGGTATCAGCGGGCGGTCCGCCGGGTAGCCGAGGGAGAGCAGGGAGACGGCGTAGCGGTCATCGGGGAAGCCGAGCAGTTGCCGCGCCAGGGCCTGGTCCGCGACGGCGGCGTGACTGCTGCCGATGCCGAGGTCGGCCGCGGCGATCGCCATGCTCATCGTGGCCTGGCCGTGGTCGTACTGGAGCCAGCGCTGCTGGCGCTCGTCGTCGAGCACCGGGCCGAGGCAGACGATGACGGCGGCGGCGCTGGCGACGTGGGCGGCGCCGCGCCACACCTTGGCAAGCTCGGGCAGCTGCGAGCGGTCGGTCACGAGCACGAAGTCCCAGGGCTGCCAGTTGCGCGAGGAGGGAGCGCGCCGGCCGGCCTCCAGGACCCGATCGAGATCGGCGTCCGCGAGCGGGCGCGGGTCGAAGACGCGCACGTTGCGGCGCGCTCGGATCGCGTCCCACGTTTCCATCCGCGCCACGATAGCGCTAACCTGCGCGCTACCGGGGTGCCCATACGTGGCTGAGACCGAGCTTCCGCTCGGGACCCGTGAACCTGATCTGGGTAATGCCAGCGGAGGGAGTAGCTCGTGAAGCATTCGATCCTCGCCATCGTGCTGTGCGTGGTCGTCTGGACCGCCGCGGCCGTACCGTCGCAGGCGCGGCCGGCGCGCGACAGCGTGTCCATCGCGCTCGACTGGACACCGAATACCAACCACACCGGCATCTACGTGGCCCAGAAGCTCGGCTACTACGCCGACGCGGGCATCGACCTCAAGATCCTGCCCTACGCGAGCACGGCGCCCGAGACCCTGGTCAGCCACCGCAAGGCCGATTTCGGCTTCTCGTACTCGGCGGGCGTCGCCTTCGCCCGCGCCGCCGGCGAGGACGTGACCTCGGTGTTCGCAGTGCTCCAGCACACGGCTCTCGAGATCGGCGTACGCGCCGACCGCAGCGACATCGCCACCCCCAAGGATCTCGACGGCAAGACCTACGCCGGCTTCGGCACGCCCGACGAGAAGCCGCTGCTGCAGACCGTGATCCGCGACGCCGGCGGCAAGGGCGTGTTCAAGGACGTCACCCTCAACACGTCCGCCTACGACGCCGTGTACCGGGGGAAGGCCGACTTCACGCTGCCGCTCGCGACCTGGGAGGTCATCCAGGCCCGGCTCGTCGGCAAGCCGCTGAAGACGTTCAAGCTGTCGCGCTACGGCGTGCCGCCGGAGTACTCGGCGCTGATCGTCTCGAGCAAGGCGTATCTGAAGGCGAATCCCGCGCTCGCGCGCCGCTTCCTGGCCGCCACCGCGCGCGGCTATCAGTACGCCGCCGATCACCCGCACGCCGCCGCCGCGATCCTGATCGCGGCCAACAAGCAGGTGCTGACGCAGCCGCAACTCGTGTACCAGAGCGCCGACCTGATGGCCCGGAGCTACTACAAGGACGCCGCCGGGAAGGTCGGGACGCAGACGCTCGCCGTCTGGAAGGGCTACGTGGGCTTCCTCCTCGCCCACGGTGCGCTGACCGACGCGGACGGCCACAAGCTCAAGCGCGCGCCCGCCTACGGCTCGTACTTCACGAACGCATACCTGCCGCGCCGGAACTGATGCGCACCCGCGCGCTCGCCGTGCTGCCGCCGCTCGCGATCGTCGCGGTGCTGGTCGCGAGCTGGCAGCTCTACGCCAATCTCAGCAACATCGGCAACGACGTGCTGCCTCCGCCCAGCCGCGTGCTCTCGGTGACCTGGGAGAACCGCGCCGACCTCTGGGCCAACACGCTGCCGACGCTGCGCGCGACGCTGCTCGGGTTCGCCCTCTCGCTGGCAGTCGGCCTCGTGCTGGCGGTGCTCGTCGATGCCTCCGCGACGCTGCGGCGCGCACTCATGCCGCTGCTCGTGGTCAGCCAGACGCTGCCGATCGTGGCGATCGCGCCGTTGATGGTGCTCTGGTTCGGCTTCGGCCTCACGCCCAAGGTGCTGCTGGTCGCGCTCGTCACGTTCTTCCCGATCACCGTGGCCTTCGCCGAAGGCTTCGCCGCCAGCGAACCGGAGGCCGAGGCGCTGCTGCGCTCGATGGGCGCCGGGCGCGTGCGCGTCTTCCGCTCCGTGCGCTTCCCGACCTCGCTGCCGTTCTTCTTCGCCGGCCTGCGCATAGCCATCACCTATGCCGTGGTGGCCGCGATCTTCGCCGAGTACGCGGGCGCGACCGAGGGGCTCGGGATCTACATGCAGAACGCCAAGAACTCGTTCCGCACCGATCTCGTGCTGGCCGCGGTGCTGGTCAGCGCGCTGCTCACGCTCTCGCTGTTCGCACTCACCTACGCGCTCGAGCGGATCGCGATCCCGTGGTACCGGCTGTCGCGCCAAAGCGGCCGGGAGCGGTGAGCGCCGGCGCGCCCAAGCTCGAGCTGCGGGGCCTCGGCAAGCGCTTCGGAGAGCTCGAGGTGCTGCGGGAGCTCTCGCTCGAGGCCCGCCGCGCCGAGTTCGTCGCGATCCTCGGGCCGAGCGGCTGCGGCAAGTCGACGGCCCTCTCGATCCTCACGGGCGGCACGCCCGCGAGCTCCGGCGAGGTGCTCGTCGACGGGGAGGTCGACGGCCTGCCGGCGGGGCGATTCGCCTACATGCCGCAGGCCGACGCGCTGCTGCCCTGGCGGCGCGTGCTCGACAACGCGACGCTCGGCCTGGAGGTGCGCGGCACGCCGCGCCGCGAGGCGCGCGAGCGCGTCCGCCCGCTGCTGCCGACGTTCGGGCTCGACGGCTTCGAGGAGGCCTATCCGTTCCAGCTCTCGGGCGGCATGCGCCAGCGCGCGGCCCTGCTGCGCACGGTCGTGCAGGAGTGCGAGGTGCTGCTGCTCGACGAGCCATTCGGCGCGCTCGACGCCCTCACGCGCGCCGAGATGCAGCGCTGGCTCGAAGCGGTCTGGGCGCAGTTCCGCTGGACGGTGCTGCTCGTCACGCACGACGTGCGCGAGGCCGTCTACCTGGCCGACCGCGTCTACGTGCTGTCGCCCCGCCCGGGGACGGTGGTCACCGAGCTCGCCGTCGCCCTCCCCCGCCCGCGCTCGCTGACCGACCCGCGGCTGGCACAGCTCGAGACGGAGCTCCTCGCTCGGCTGCTCACTTCACCCCGGCCAGGAACCCCAGCACCGCCTCGTTGAAGGCGTCGGGGTACTCCCACAGGCAGGCGTGCCCGCCGGGAACCTCGACCCACTGCGAGCTCGGGAGCTCCTCGTGCAGCCGGCGCGAGAGCTCGGGGTAGATGAGGATGTCCTGCTCGCCGACCAGCGTCATGGCCTGGCAGGTCACGGCGCCGAGGCGTCCGCGGGTGTCGTGCTGCTCGATCGACGTCAGCTGCGCGAGGTACGACTCGGTCGGCTGCGGATTCGCCGCCATGAGCCCTTCGATCTCGATCAGGACGTCTTCGTGCTGCTCGAAGAAATCCGTCGTGAACGCCCACAGGATGACCTCGCGCTGCGTGAAGCCGACGCCGAGCGTCGGCACGAGGTCGCGCCAGCACGAGAACATCCGCAAGCAGAACGGGCCCGGATAGGAGTAGGTGCAGCAGAACGACGCCGAGAGCAGCCTGTCGGCGTGCACGATCGCGTACTCCTGGGCGATCATCCCGCCCATCGAGACTCCGAGCAGATGGAAGCGCTCGACGCCGAGCGCGTCGACGAGCCCGGCGAGGTCCTCCGCCATCTGGGCCGAGCTGTAGGGCCCGGCCGGCGTGGGCGACTCGCCGACACCGCGATTGTCGTAGCTGATGACGCGGTAGCGCTCTGCAAAGGCAGGGATCTGCGCCTCCCACGACTCCTTGGCGTCGGCCAGGCCGTTGACGAGCACGAGCGTCTCGGGATGATCGCCGTCGATCTGGTACGCCAGGTCGAGGCCGTCGGCGTGGATGGTGGGCATGACTCTCCTCGTCTCTCTAGGTCATGAACGCCGGGATGAAGCGGGTGAGGGTGCGTGCTCCCGCGACGATGCTCGCCAGCTCGACGGCCTCGTCCACGCCGTGGATGTCGCGAACGCGCGGCCCGTAGCAGAGCGCCGGCAGCGCGAGCTCGTTGAGATAGTGGCGGGCGTCCGTGGTGGTCGCCAGGCGATACGCACGGGGCGCGCCGCCGTGCACGGATTCGTGTGCACCTGACAGAAGGCGGGCGAGACCGTGTTCCGCGGCGAGCGCGTAGCCGACGGCGCGGAAGCCGCCGAAGCTGACGGCGGCGCTCAAACGCTGCGGCCACGAGGCGGCCGCTGTGGCACTCGCCACTGCCGCGCGCACCGCGCTCTCGGCCGCCTCCGCAGCCCAGTCGGGCGGAAAGCCCACGCGCACGCCGAGCCGAGCGCCGACGGGGGCACTGGAGCGCCAGTCGCCGCCCTCGATGGTGCCGACGTTGACCACACAGCGCGCCTCGCCCGCGGGCCGGCCGCGGTTGAGATCGTCCTCGAGCTCGCGCAGCGCGGCGGCGAGCGCCAGGCACGCGAGGATCGGGTTGGCGCCCGCGTCGGCCTCGTGCGCGTGTCCCGCACGCCCGCAGACCGTGACATCGCACCAGAGCACTCCGGCGCCTCCGAGCAGCAGGTCGAGGCCGGTCGGCTCGGGCAGGAGCACCGCATCGCCGGTCACGCCCGCGCGGATCGAGGCGAGCGTGCCGTTGCCCGTGCATTCCTCCTCGATCGCGCTGACGAAGACCAGCGATCCGCCGAGAGCTTCCGGCGCAGCACGGCGCAACGCCTCGACTGCGAGCAGCACCATTGCGAAGCCGCACTTCATGTCGCCCGCTCCGCGCCCGTGCAGCCAGCCGTCGCGCCGCGCCGGTGCGAAGGGCGGACTGCTCCACAGCTCGGGCCAGCCGGCGGGAACGACGTCCACGTGGCCGTTCACGAGCAGGGTCGTACCCTCACCCCCGGAGAGGCGGCCGACCACGACGGGGCGGCCGGCGTAGGAGCCCTGTGGCACGCCCGCCAGCGGATCGGAGCCGATCGACTCCGGCACCTCGAGCAGCTCGACGGCGAATCCGAGCCGCTCGAGCTCGGCCGCCACGACGGCCTGCGCGCCGGCCTCCTCGCCCACGACGCTCGGCTCGGCCACCAGCCGCTCCAGGAATGCGAACGCGCCCTCGGCGAGCGAATCGATCTCGGCGTCGATGAGCTCGGGGCAAGCATGGTTCACGGCGCGAGGTCGTAGCGGTAGTCGGTCAGGACCTCGCAGCCGTCCTCGGTGATCAGTGCGATGTCCTCGAGCCGGCAGCCGCCGAACCCCGGCCGGTAACAGCCGGGCTCGAGCGTGATCACGTCCCCCGCCAGCAGCGGATCGTCGGCCAGGTGCAGGTACGGGGCCTCGTGGATCTCGAGGCCGACGCCGTGCCCGAGGCCGTGCAGGAACCCGCGATCCAGCACCTCCTCCGGCTTCTTGGTGCGCAGCGTGGGGAACCCCGCCTCCTCGAACACGTCCGCCGCCGCCGCGAACACGGCAGAGCAGGGCACGCCCGGGCCGGCGGCGGCGGTCGAGCGCTCGAGCGCCTCTGCGACGAGCGCGTGGTAGCGCAACAGCTCCTCGCTCGGCTCTCCGACGCAGAACGTGCGCGTCATGTCCGAGTAGCAGCCGCTGAGCGGATCGATCGGGAAGATGTCGACGACGATCGACTCCCCGGGGAGGATCGCGCCGGAGCCGTTGTCGTGCACGGACGCGACCTGCGGCCCGTGGGAGGCGATGGCCGGCGTCGGGATCATGCCGGCGTCGATGAAGGCATGCGCGATGGCGGCATGCAGGTCCTCGCTCGTCGGGTTGTCGCGGCGTAGAACGGCCCGCACGGCCTCCATGGCTGCCTCGCAGGCACGCTGAGCGCGGCGGATCCCGGCCACCTGGTCGGGTGTCTTGGCGCGCCGGAGGCGGTCGAACTCGGCGCCGTCGGCGTGCACGGAGATGCCGGCCGCGATCATCGCCTCGGCCGCCTCGAGCGGGAAGCTGCGCGGCACCACGGCATGCGTGACGCCCATCGACTCGCACGCCCGCACGATCGCCACCTTGTGGATCGCGTCCTGGTGCGACATTCCCTGGGCGGTCAGCTCGTCGAGCCCGAGCTCCTCGAGGCCCACCGAGTGGAGGTCGGAGAAGCCGGCCACGCGCTCCAGCTCGAAGCCGGTCACCCACGCCTTCCGCTCGCCGCCGCTCTCGATGTAGATGGCCGGGTCGACCATTGCGAGCGGCAGCTCGCGCCGCATCTCGGGCGAGCGCAGGGTGTCGGAAAGGATCACGGTCGCGGACATCTGAAATCAGCTCCTAGTGGGCGCGGACGCGCGGGTCGAGTACGGCGTAGACGAGGTCGACCACGATGCTGGACGCGACGATGAACGCCGAGGCCAGGATCACGGTGCCGATGATCACGGGCTGGTCCTGCTGCACGACGGACTGCACGGCGAGCGCTCCGAGGCCAGGCAGTCCGAAGACGTTCTCGGTGATGATCGCCCCGCCGAGCGCGGTTCCGAGATCGATGCCGAGCTGCGTCACCGCCGGCGTGAGTGCGCTGCGCAGCGCGTGGCGATAGGTGACGCGGCGCTCGCTCATGCCCTTCGAGCGCGCCGTGCGGATGTAGTCCTCCCCCAGGACGTCGAGCATCGCCCCGCGCGTCAGGCGCGTGTAGGTCGCGGCGGTCACGAGCGCGAGCGACAGCCATGGCAGGGCGAGATGCTGCGCCCACGAGACCGGATCCTGCGAGAGCGAGACGTAGCCGCTGCCCGGGAAGATGTCGAGGCCCGCCAGTGTCAGGCGGTAGAAGAGGAAGTAGAGCAGGACGAGCCCCAGCAGGAAGACCGGCATGGAATAGAAGAAGAGCGCCGACGCGGTGACCGCGCGGTCCGCGAGCGAGCGCGGCCGGACGGCGGACACCACGCCCGAGGAGATGCCGATCAACAGCCAGAGGACCGCGGCGCCGACCGCCAGCGAGAGCGTCACGCCGACGCGCTGCCCGATCAGCGACGTGACCGGCGTCGAGTTGTAGTACGAGTAGCCGAGGTCGCCGTGCAGCAGCCGCCACAGGTAGTGGAAGTACTGCGTCAGGATCGGACGGTCGAGGCCCAGCCGGTGCGAGACCAGCGCAACCGTCTGGGGCGTGGCCTGGCGACCCGCGATGAGCTGGGCGACGTGCGTCGGCGCGACGAAGAACATGATGAAGACGACGGTCGTGATCGCCCACAGGACGGTGATCCCGAGCACGATGCGCCGGAGGAGGAAGGAGAGCATCCGCTATCTCCGCAGCATCCGGTCGCCGCGCGGGTCGAACGCGTCGCGCACGCTGTCGCCGAGCAGGTTGAAGGCCAGCGTCGTGATCAGCAGCGCCGCGCCCGGGAAGAGGACGAACCACCACGCGACCCGGTAGTAGCCGAGCGAGTCCGAGAGCATGTTGCCCCAGGTCGCCGCGGGCGGGACGACGCCGAGCCCGAGAAACGAGAGCGTGGCCTCGAACACCACCGCCGAGGGGATGAGCAGCGTGAGGTACACGATCACCTGCGCCACGAGGTTCGGGAGAATGTCCACGAACATGATGCGCAGGTCGCCCGCGCCCAGCGAGCGGGCCGCCTCGACGTACTCGCGCTCGCGCAGCGAGAGCGTCTGGCCGCGCACGACGCGCCCGACGGACGCCCACGAGAAGAAGGCGATCACGAAGATCGACACCCACAGGCCCGGGCCCACGATCGAGACGAGCGCGATCGCGAAGAGCAGGAACGGGAACGACAGCACGACATCCATGAGACGCGCGAGGATCGTGTCGACGATGCCGCCGAAGTAGCCGCCCACGAGGCCGACGACGACGCCGAGGGACACGGCGAACGTGCTCGCCAGCACGCCCGAGAGCAGCGAGATGCGCGCGCCGTAGGCAACGCGCACCAGTACGTCGCGGCCGAGCGAATCCGTGCCGAAGAGGAACGTCGTGCTGGGCGGGCGCGGGAGCCCGTCCAGGGTGAGCCCGGTCGTCTGGAACTCCTCGTTCGGCCCGTGCCCGGTGAGGTAGGCGATGAGCGGCGCCGCCAGCGCCATGGCCGTGATCAGCCCGATCACGATCAGGCACGCGAGCGCGACGCGATCGGCGCGCAGGCGGGCCCAGGCGAGCTGCCACGGGTTGCGTCCCTCGATCGCATCCGGGCGATCGAGAGGCACGTCCTCCATCAGCTCGACGGGCAGCGAGTTCACGACGCGCCTCCCGGACGCCCGACGGCCCCCGTCGTCGTGAGGTCGTCGCTCGCCTCGACCGGGAAATGGCAGGCGGTGCGGTGCGTGCGGGCATCGCCGCCGCGCGCCTCCAGGGCGGGCTCCGTGGCCGAGCACTCGGCGCGCGCCTTGGGGCAGCGCGGGTGGAAGCGGCAGCCCGAGGGCGGGTCGATTGGCGAAGGCACGTCTCCCGTCAGGAGGATCCGCCGCCGCGTGTCAGCGAGATCGGGGTCGGCCACCGGCAGCGCCGAGAGCAGCGCCGCCGTGTACGGATGACGCGGGCGGGCGAACAACTCCTCCGCCTCGGCGATCTCGACGATCTTGCCGAGGTACATCACCGCGATGCGGTCGCTCACATGGCGCACGACCGAGAGATCGTGCGCGATGAAGACGTAGGTCAGCCCCAGCTCGCCCTGAAGGTCGGCCAGCAGGTTGACGATCTGCGCCTGGATCGACACGTCGAGCGCGGAGACCGGCTCGTCGCAGATCACGAGCTCGGGGCGCAGCGCCAGCGCCCGCGCGATGCCGATGCGCTGGCGCTGCCCGCCGCTGAAGGCGTGCGGGTAGCGGCGCATGTACTCGGGCCGGAGGCCGACCAGGCGCAGGAGCTCGGCCACGCGCGCCGTGCGCTCGGCCCGGTTGCCGACGCCGTTGGCGACGAGCGGCTCCGCCACGATGTCC
>JALYLC010000216.1 GCA_030774435.1 Actinomycetota bacterium | reverse complement strand
GCGCGGCGTGATCGACGAGATCGTGGACGGCGTGGCGCTCGTCCAGGGCGGGGCGATGCGCGTGCACGTGCCCCTCGAGCAACTCGAGCCCGACCCCGAGGGGGCGCGGTCAGCTCGTGACGCCGAGCCCCCAGTGCGCGTGCGGGCGGCGGCGATGTCGCACGCGCCGAGCCTGCTCGACCTGCGCGGCCAGCGCGCCGACGAGGCGCGCGAAGCCGTGCGCCAGCTCGTCGACGACGCGTACCTCGCGGGCCTGCCCGAGGTCGAGATCGTGCACGGGCGCGGCACGGGTGCAGTGCGCGCTGCGGTGCGCGCCGAGCTCGACCGCCACCCGCTCGTCGAGCGCCACGTGAGCGAGAGCGCCGACGGCGCCACACGCGTCACGCTCGCATCGCGAGCGAGCCCGTAGGTCACGCCCTCGAGGAGATCAGGCCGTCGCGGCCGGCTCGTCGAGCGTGGTGCGCTCGACCTGCCGCGTGACGAAGCACTCGATCGTGTCGCCGACCTTGGCGTCGTTGTAGTTCTCGAGCAGGATTCCGCACTCGAGGCCATGGGAGACCTCGCGGACGTCTTCCTGGACGCGCCGCAGCGAGGCGATGTTGCCTTCCCAGACGACCGCGCCCTCGCGCACGAGCCGCACGCGGCCGGAGCGCTGGATGACGCCGCTCGTGACCATGCAGCCGCAGATGACGCCGAGGCGCGAGGCGCGGAAGGTCGCGCGCACCTCGGCCTCGCCGAGCACTTCCTCGACCTGATCCGGGGTGAGCATGCCGACGAGGGCCTTCTGGATGTCCTCGGTCAGCTGGTAGATGACGCGGTAGGTGCGCACGTCGACGCCCTCGCGCTCCGCCGCGGCCTTGGCCTCGGCGTTGGGCCGGA
This sequence comes from Actinomycetota bacterium, assembly GCA_030774435.1. Lineage (GTDB taxonomy): Bacteria > Actinomycetota > Thermoleophilia > Gaiellales > JALYLC01 > JALYLC01. Next base: position 1,372 of record JALYLC010000216.1, on the reverse strand, counting down.
CGTTGAAGCCGACGACGATCGCCTTGGAGGCGGCCGCCAGCATGACGTCGGACTCGGCGATGCCGCCGACCCCCGTGCGGATCACGCGCACCGAGACCTCGGAGTGCTTGATCTTCTCGACCTCGCCGATGGCCGCCTCGACCGAGCCCTGCACGTCGGCCTTGATGACGAGGTTGAGCTCGCGGGCGCCGCCCTCCTTGATCTGGGAGAAGAGCTGCTCCAGCGAGACCGACTTCTGACGGCGCGCAAGCTGCTCCTCGCGCAGGCGCTGCGCGCGCTGCTGCGCCTCCTGGCGCGCCACGCGCTCCGACTCGACGACGCGGAAGCGCTCGCCGGCGGGCGGTGGATGATCGAATCCGAGCACCTCGACCGGCACGGACGGGCCGGCTTCCTTGGCCTTGCGGCCGTGGTCGTCCTCGAGCGCGCGCACCTTGCCCCAGGCGTCGCCTGCGACGAGCGCGACTCCGGCCTCGAGGGTGCCGCGCTGAACGAGCACCGTGGCAATCGGCCCGCGGCCGATGTCGAGCCGCGACTCGATCACGACACCCTGGGCATCCGCCTTGGGATTGGCCTTGAGCTCGAGGATGTCGGCCTGCAGCAGCAGCATCTCGAGCAGCTGGTGGAGGCCGGTGCGCTCCTTCGCGGAGACGTCGACGAAGATCGTCGAGCCGCCCCACTCCTCGGGCTGCAGCCCGAGCGTCGTCAGCTCCGTGCGCACGCGCTCGGGGTTGGCGTCGGGCCGGTCGATCTTGTTCACCGCGACCACGATCGGAACCTCGGCGGCCTTGGCGTGGTCGATCGCCTCCACGGTCTGCGGCATGACCCCGTCGTCCGCGGCCACGACGAGCACCACGACGTCGGTGACGCGCCCCGCGCGGGCGCGCATGGCCGTGAACGCCTCATGGCCCGGGGTGTCGAGGAAGGTGACCGCGCGGCCGTCATCTCCGACGACCGCCTGGTAGGCGCCGATGTGCTGCGTGATGCCGCCGGCCTCGCCGGAGACGACGCTCGTCTCGCGGATCGCGTCGAGCAGGCTCGTCTTGCCGTGGTCGACGTGGCCCATGATCGTCACGACCGGAGCGCGCGGGATGAGGTCCTCCGGCGCGTCGTCGAACGTCTCCTCGGTCGTCACCTCGTCTGCGGCACTCGTGATCGTGATCTCGCGCTCGAGCTCGGCGCCGATCATCTCGACGGCCTCGTTCGTGAGCGTCTGCGTGATGCCGACGAGCTCGCCGAGGCCCATCATGATCTTCTGGATCTGCGCGGTGGAGATGCCGAGCGCCGCTGCGAGATCCTTGACGGTGACGCCCGAGCGGACGGTCGCGGGACCCGTGGGCGCCGGTGCCTCTTCGCGGCGCTCCGTGCGGTGCTC
>JALYLC010000215.1 GCA_030774435.1 Actinomycetota bacterium | reverse complement strand
GGATCACACTGACGCCATGGCCGCCCTCACGTAGCGGTGCGGCCGGAACCAGCGCTCAGCTTGGCCGCTTCCCTTGTCGCTCGCGAGTACAAGAACGTGCCTCGGGGGGCACTGCGCACGTATGCCCGGGGCGCGAAGCGAGTGCCTTCCCAGGAGCAAGAGTGCTCGACGGTCGTCGCGGGCACGTTGTGTGATGTGTGTCTCAAGGTATCGGTCGGGGTGCCGATGTCTTGTCCGTGGCTTCGTTCCTCTCGACGCGATGGAGGCTTTCTGCGCCCGTAGGGGTGGCGTTTGGCCTGCTTCCGGTGCTCGTTGCGGTGGGTTGCGCCGGGGGGCAGGGCGGCTCCGCCGGCGGGGCATCTGTGATCGGTGTGACCGAGCGTGACTTTGGGATCTCGGCACCGAAGTACCTGGCCGCGGGTGAAGTTGTTCTGCGCGTTCAAAACCGTGGTCCGGATGCGCACGAGTTGATCGTCGTCAGGCTGGATCGGGAGAGCTTGCCGATGCGCAGTGACGGCATGACTGTCTCCGAGGAGGCGGTGCAGCGCCGCGAGGTGGGCGTGCTCGAGCCGGGAGCGAGCGGTGCGCTGCGTGATCTTCGCCTGAGCCTCGCTCCGGGTCGCTATCAGCTCTTCTGCAATATGTCCGGTCACTACCTCTCGGGCATGCACACGTTGTTGGTGGTGAGGTGAGGTTCCGCTCGCCGCGCACGTTCCAGCCGTTCGCGGCGCGCTCGCGGCGGCCCATCGTCGCGATCCTACTGACCATCGCGCTGATCTCCGCGCTGAGCGCGTTTCTCTCGATCCGGGCGACTGAGCGGTCGCGTCACGGCGCGACCGTGGTCGAGGTCGCCGGCCGGCAGCGAACGCTCGCCGAGCGCTACGTACAGGAAGTCTTGCTCGCGCGCGCCGGCCAGCAGGCCAACCCCGCCCACACCGCTTCGCTGCTCGCCGCGAGCGCGAGCGCATTGTTGGACGGCGGGCTTGCGCCGGCCGTCAATGGCGACGATGACGAGACCGTCCTCGCGCGGACAACCGATCCGGTGGCGCGTGGCGAACTCGAGCAGGAGCAGCGGCTGGCACGCGATCTCGCCGCCACGGGCAGTGCTCTGCTCGCTGGCCGCGACGTCTCGGCCGTCCCGCTCACCGCGCACGAACACATCAGCACACTCAACCCCGTCCTGCGCCTGCGCATCGTCGCTGCGGTCACATCGAACGTATCCCTCAACGCGGCGCGCACGATTGCTCAGTCGGCGGACAACAACATCACGCGACTGATCACTATCCAGGTGCTGCTCGCACTCGGTGGGCTCATCGTCTCGCTGCTGCTCGCGTGGGCGTTGATTGCAGCCACACGCCGCCAGACTGAGCACTTCCGCAGTCTCGTCAGCTCGTCTACCGATCTCGTCTTCGTACTTGCAGGCGGATGTCGCTACGTGAGCTCAACCGTCACAAGTACGCTAGGCCGGCCCGGAAGCGACCTACTCGGCGATGCCTGGCTGAGTCTCGTACACGATGACGACAAGCCGGCGATCGCGGAGGCCGAGCGCGAAGGCAAGCCGCGGCAGCTTATCGTTCGCATCCGCAACGCGGCAGGCGAATGGCGGCACCTCGAGGCAAACCTCACCGACCTCCGTCAGGATCGACACGTGCGCGGCGTCGTCCTCAATGCGCGCGACATTACCGACCGCGTGCGCCTCGAAGAAGAACTGACCGAGCAGGTGGAGAGCCTGAGCGACCGCGACGCCCTGCTCGAACGGCTCCGCGCGACGATTGGCGTGCTTGGCAATGTCGCGAACGAATTGCGCGTCTCGTCGCGTGATGCGGCGGCGGCTGCCAGCGAGCAATCCTCTGCAGTCGCAGAAACCTCGGCCACCATCGAAGAACTCGCGTCGACGGCGCGCTCGATCTCCGACAATGCGCGTGTGGTCGCTGATGCCGCCGAGCAGACCGGCGACACGATGCGCGACATGCAGGAGAAGGTCGATGCGATCGCCCAGCGCTCGCTCTCGCTGGGTGAGCGCTCGCAGGAGATCGGCGAGATCCTCGGGATTCTAAACGAGATCGCCGAGCAGACCAATCTGCTTGCACTCAACGCTGCGATCGAGGCCGCGCGCGCAGGCGAGGCGGGCCGCGGGTTTGGTGTCGTCGCCAGCGAGGTCCGCAAGCTCGCTGAACGGTCGATCAAGTCCACCGACTCGATCCGCCAGATCATCGGCGGCGTCCAGAATGAAGCAAACGCGACGATCATGGCAACCGAGCAAGGCGCTCGCCAGGCACGCGAGGTCGGCGAGCTGATGGACACCACCGCTTCCATGCTCGAGCAGTCGATCCTCGCCACCCAGCAGCAACGATCAGCCGCCGACCAGGTCGCAGAGGCCATGATCCAGATCCGCGAAGCCGCCGGCCAAATCGCAGTCGACCAAACCCAACGCGAAGACACCTCCAAGAGCCTCGAGGACCTGATCGCGGACCTCGAGCAGACCCTCGCCGGCACCGGCGCGAGCGAGCCCGACGTCGCCTTGCTCGTACCTCCGCAGGCAGCATGAGCGAGATCCGCGGCCGCGCCGACGCCACACGCAGATCAACCGCCCCGAAGTAGCAGACCTCGTCGAGCCTCGGACAATCTAATCTCCTATGGTTGAGCCAAATACTTAGCTCACTATGCCCGAGAACGGTTGCAACCCCAAGGTCAGGGGTTCGAGACCTCTCGGTTCGATCGCCGAAGCCGCCCTATCCATGCGGAAAACAGGCAAGATGGAGACGCCAGCGAGGCGCCTTCAGTGCGTCTGAGAGCTGCTTCGTAGCTCTATGATCGAGCCCGGCCGTCAGGAAGCGATCCGCCTCGAGTTGGACAGCATGCGCGAGCCGACATAGGGGTGTGGCATCGCAGCCGCGCACGCCCCTTTCACAACGTAGGAGCCGAGCGACACGGGACGTCCTCTGACACAAGGGAGGAGCAATGAGCACCTACGAGGTCATGTATCTCGCGCATACAGGGCGCCCACCCGAACGAATCGTCGCAGCGAGCCATAGCGTCGACGATTCGACCACACTACCTATGCACCGTTTTCAGGTGCGGGGCTGCATCACGTCGTCCCGGCTCATTGAGCGGATCGACGTCGAGGACGTACGTGAGATTCAGCGGGAGCCGCCCGGCCTGGACCAGGTGCCTGAGAGTCCGCTTCCGCCGTTCCCCCGGCAGGTCTCGAATCGCGCCTTTCCCGAAGGACGTCGTCCCGGGAGCAGCGGCTGACACTCGTCTGAGCGCCACCTCTCGCACGTGAGACCCCTCGCCGTCTCCGCTGTAGCGATCATGGTGGTGTTCCCCCCGACGGCGCTCGCGAGCGCTCCGATCTACGACTGTGCGCTCAGCGGCAATGCCGGCACAAACAACAATCTGCCCAGAGTCGATGCGACCCGATCGCTCCAAGGTGTAAGGCACGTGCCGAAGAGCGAGCTGGCAGTCCTGCGCCGCCAGTACCGCGAATTCCGCGCTGCGGAACGGGCCGCTGAGCACGCACGGGCCGGCGATGAGCAACCGCGGCGATTCTTACCGCGGACGCACGATCGCCCGCGCGGTCTCCGCGATCTGGGGGTTCGTGGGCCTGCGCCGCTGATCGGGTATCGCCCGAAGGTCACCTCTTGCGAGTGCGCAGGGCAGACGGCGGGCGAGGGAATCACAGTATAGCCCGCGGGTGAGCGATGCTCACCCGGGCTCCGAGGCCGGGCTCTCGGACCGGCCAAGCGGCGGGTGTCAGGACATTCCTGATCGCCGATGTGCGTGGCTATACGGGCGTCACGCAGGAGCATGGCGACGAGGCCGCGGCAGAGTTGGCGCGAGCTTTCGCGACGACGACGCGGGCGGTCGCAGTGCGATGCGAAGGCGCGGTGATCGAGCTGCGAGGAGACGAGGCGCTCGTCGTCTTCGCCTCGGCGCGCCAAGCGCTGCGGGCGGCCGTCGAGCTCCAAGAGGCGTTTGCCGGCAGATCCGCTGACAGCACGGCGCTGCCGCTCGGGGTGGGAATCGGCGTGGACGCCGGGGAAGCCGTGCCACTCGAGCACGGACTACCGCGGCGGAGCTCTCAACCGCGCGGCGAGGCTCTGTGCCAACGCTCGAGCAGCGAGGTGCTGGCCAGCGAAGGCGTCACGAACCTGGCAGGCGTGTGCAGGGCCTCGAATTTCGCGAGCCCCTTCGGCTGCGCGTCAAAGGGTTCGCGCAGCCCATCCGCGCGTACGCCGTGGTGACTCAGGGAGCCGCCCACGTCAAGCGACGGCGGCGGCCGGCGGAGGTTTCCGCCCGAAAGCGCTGGACGGCAGTTGCGGCTTCGGGCGTGCTGGTCGCGGCAGTCGCAGGTGCGCGCGCTGTGAACGAGGCGGCTGCCCAGCCTGAGACTCCGGTTCGTGCTCAGCGGCTGAAATCCGACTACTCCCCCCGGCAGTGGTAACGCACCCTCGGCTCCATCGCTTACCAAGCCACTGAGGTGCTGCCCAGCAGGTGCCGGGCGAGCCAGTCGCTCGCCGCGACGGCCGCCTCGCCGAGTAGCGACTGATCGCTGTAGAGCGTCATGTGCGTGGAGCCGCCGATCACGACGAGGCGCTTCTTCGCGGTCGGGATCGCGTTGTAGGCCTCGATCTCCAGATCCCACAGCGTGAGATCGTCCTTCTCGGCCACGATCACCTGCGTCGGGACGTCGAGCAGGCGGGGTAGGAACGGCCCGACGTTGTACGACATCAGGAGCTCCGCGGATTCGATCGTGCTCCGGTTCTCGTAGGCCGGGGCTTCGCGCTGCTTCAGCTCGAGGAACGTCTCGTACGTCTCGGGGAAGGGCCAGGTCGAGAGCTCCGAGGCTGGATCGGGCGCTGCGTGGGGCAGGAATCCGTCCTTGCCGGTGACGAAGCGGGCTCGCCGGTCGTCCAGGAGCAGTTGCTCGAAGCGGCGGAAGCCGATCGTTCCGTGGACGCGGCGCATGTTGCGGTAGCCATCGACGACCGGAATCTGCGCAGAGACGCACCTCACGCGCGGATCGGTGGCACCGAGGATCAGCGCGTGGCCGCCGCTGTAGGAGAGCCCCCACACTCCGATCCTGTCGGAGTCGACCTCGTCGAGCGTCTCGGCGAGGGAGATGGCGTTCCGGTAGTCCTCGATCTGCGCGTTGGGGTCGATGTGCTGACGGCGGGTTCCGTCGCTCGAGCCGAAGTTCCGGTAGTCGAAGAGGATCGCAGCGAGCCCGGTGTCGGCGAACTGCTGGGCGACGTGCGGCTGCACGAGCTCCTTCACGTAGCACCAACCGCCGGCCATGACGACCACGGGGAAGGGGCCGCTCCCGTCGTCTGGCGTGTACAGCCAGCCGCGAATGGTCTCGCCGCCGCTCGTGAACTCGATGTCGCGCCTCATCCGAAGGCACCTCCGGTCATTGCCCGCTTTGTAAACACGTGCGAGAGCACTGTCAAGCAATACAGAACAGCGCAGCGCAGACTCGCCTGCAGACGCGGAATCACTGTATGCTCGCGTTGACAGCGTTCTCTCGCATCGCCAATTTGTTCAGTTATCATGAACGCGAAATCGACAGCGAACCCGAGGTGACCACGTGTCCGAGACAATCCGCCGTGTCAGCGATCATCCCCTCAAGAAGAGCTTCGATGCGACGCCGAGCGACGCGGCTTTGCGCTCGGAGGATGGCTGGATCGACATGGACGTCCGCTGGCTGCTGACCCGCGAGACCGTCGGTGCCGAGCACTCGGCCTTCGGGATCACGGTCTTCCCTCCCGGAGCGACGCACGACATCCACCGGCACCCGCATGCGGAGGAGTTCGAGTACCTCGTCTCCGGTCACGGGATCGCGCGCGTGGGCGACGCCGATGTCGAGCTCGGGCCCGGCGAGGTCGTCTTCGTGCCGAAGAACGACTACCACGGGTTCGCGAACACGGGCGACGAGCCGGTGTTCATGATCTGGGGCTACGCCGGCGCGGCCAGTCTCGAGGAGGCCGGGTACTTCCGGCTCGTCGACGACCACCCGATGTCCTGAGGCGAGGCTGCCTCAGCACTCGATCTGGACTTTGACGTTGCGGCTCGTGTCACGCGCCGCGTCGAGCGCCGCGGTGCCTTCGCCGAGCGGGAACGTGGCCGTGAGCAGCGGCGTCGGGTCGACGCCGCTCGTCGCCATGAACCGGATCGTCCGCGGCCACAGACCGGCGGAGCCGATGATCCCGCGCACCTGGAGCGCCTTCGACTGGACGAGCCCGATCTCGACTTCTGCGGTGCCGCCGACGCTGATTCCCACGAGGACGATGCGACCGCCGAGCGCCGCGATCGGGAAGGCGGCCGCCATCGCGGCCGGGGCGCCGGCGGCTTCGATGACGACGTCGAATCCACGACCGCCGGTCACCTCGGCCACCTGTTCGGAGAGCGGAGCCGCGCTCGGGTCGATCCCCCGCTTCGCCCCGACTTCGAGACCCAGGGCTCTTCGATGCGCCTGAGGCTCGATCAACGTCACCGAGCCGCCCATCGTGGCCGCCGTCATCGTGCAGAGGAGTCCAATCGGCCCGCCGCCGATCACGGCGACCTCGTCGCTCGCGTCGATCCCGCCGGCCGCGACGGAAGCGCTGTACGCCACGGAGAACGGCTCGACGAAGGCGCCCTGCATGAAGGAGAGCTCGTCGGGAATCCGGTGCAGCCACGACGCCTTGGCCACGAAGTACTCGGCGTCGGCGCCGCTGATCGAGAATCCGAAGTGATCGTCGCCGTTGTTGACGACACATTCTCCGACGACGCGATCGCCCGGCCGTAGCGTGCTCACGCCGCTCCCGACCTCTGCGATCTCACCCGCCCACTCGTGGCCCGGGATGATCGGATATGAGACGGGGATGATGTACCGGCCCTCGTAGAGCTCGAAGTCCGAGTGGCAGATACCGACGTTGCGCGAGCGCACCAGCACCTCGTCCGCTGCGATCCTGGGCATGTCGACGTCGCGCACCACGGCGTTTTGCGGTCGGTCGAATACGAGTGCTTTCATCCGAGCTCACTCCTCATTGGTTGATCAGCACCTTGATCTCGTCCGCCTCGCCCGATGCGAGCAAGGCGAAGGCGTCCGGCGCGCCGTCGAGCGCGACACTGCTCGTGACGACGCGCTCGACCGGAAGGTCGCCGGCGGCGATCTGCGCCGCGATCCGCTCGAAGTCGTACACCCAGTAACACCACGTGCCGACGATGGTGAGGTCGTTGAGGGACCAGAGCATCGGCTCGACCGACGCCTCGCCGACGAACAGCCCCGTCTGCGCGAGCGTGCCCCGCCTGCGCAAGGAGCGAATACCCGTGGCGAAGCCATTCGGGTGCCCGGAGCATTCGATCGCCACGTCGACACCGAGACCGTCGTGCTGCTCGCGGAGGAGCGCCGGAACGTCGACGGCCGCCGGGTCGAGAACGGTGGCGACCTCGAGCGCCTCTGCTCGCGCCCGTCGCGCCGGGTTCGGTTCCGACACGTAGACGCGGGAGGCGCCGGCGGAGCGGGCACACAGCGCGGCAAGCGCGCCGATCGGCCCGGCACCCGTCACGAGCACGCTGTCGCCGGGGCCGACACCGGCACGTTCGACGCCGTACGCCGCGACCGCCGCCGGCTCGATCAACGCGGCTTGCCTGTGCGTCACCCCGTTTGGGAGCCGGACGATCTGATACTCCGCAACAGTCGCGAGCTCCGCCATCCCCCCCCAGGCGTGGGAGAGCCCGACGCCAGGCCATCGTGGCGCAGAGATGCTGCAGCCCGCGCTGGCAATAGGCGCAGTGACCGCAGTACGCGAGAGGCATGATCGCCACGCGATCTCCCTCGCTGACGCGCGTGACGCCTGGACCGACCGCCACCACGTCGCCCGCGAACTCGTGCCCGAGGATCTGAGGGTTCTGTGCCCCGGTCAGCGGGTGCGGCTCGACCGGCGTCACGATCGGACCGGCCATGTACTCGTGGAGATCGGTACCGCAGATCCCGCACGTGACAACGCGGACGACGACGTCGCCCGGACCCGGCGCAGGCGGCTCGGCGACCTCCTCGATCCGGAGGTCGTGTGCCGCGTGAAAGCGGAGCGCCCGCATCTCCTACGTCCTCCTCACTCGCTTGCCCCGCTCCCGACCCGCCGTCATGGCACGATCCGCTGGGCCCGCAGGCGCGCGAAGAGCTCGGTGAACGAGGATTCGCTGTCGCGGACGCCGAGGAAGCCGAGCCGCCGGCTGTGCCCCATGTCCGTGAACGTCTCGACCGTGCGCCCCAGGTCCGCATCGGTATGCCACCACGAGGCGAGGCTGTCGACGCTCAGATCGCGCAGGCCGTGACGGCGCACGATCTCGGGCCAGACCTCACCGGCACCGGCCATCTGCTGCTCGAGCGGCGCCGGCTCCCCGTCGAACGGCACAGCCTCGACGGAGAGTGCGGCGGCCAGCCGCGGCCACAGGCGCCGCCAGCGGAAGACGTCGCCATTGACGATGTTGAGCGCGTGGTTCGCGACGGCCGGCGTCGTGGCCGCCCAGACGAGGTGGTCCGCGAGCAGGCCTGCGTCGGTGACGTCGGTGACGGCCTCCCACTGCTCGCGCGAGCCCGGGAAGTGGAAGCCGCGGCCGGTCTCGCGGCAGATCGCCGCGTAGACCGCGAGCGTCACCCCCATGTTCATCGCATTCCCGAGGGCCCAGCCGATCAACGTGTGCGGCCGGTGCACCGACCATGTGAAGCCGTCGCGCTCGGCCGCGGCGAAGAGGATGTCCTCCTGCACGTAGTAGAAGTTCTCGTACGGCAGGCGGGGCTGATCTTCGGAGAACGGGGTGTCCGGCTGAACCGTGGCGTACGCCTCGAACGGCCCGAGGTAGTGCTTGAGCCCGGTCACGAGCGCGACGTGCTGCACGGACTTCTCGGCCGCGGTCGCGTCGAGGAGGTTCTGGAGCATGCGTCCGTTGACGTCGCAGTTCTCCGCTTCGGTCGCGCGACGCGACCACGTCGTGAAGAAGACGTGCGTCGGAGCGATGCCGCGTACGGCCGCGGAGACCGCCTCGGCGTCCTCGAGGTCGGCGGTCAGCGGTGTGATCTGCTGATCCAGACCCTCCGGTCGACGGCAGAGGCCCGAGACCTGCCAGCCATCGGTGAGCAGGCGCTGCGCGAGGTTGCCTCCGCTGATGCCCGTCACGCCGACGACGAGTGCACGCCCGCTCACTGCAGGCCTCGTTTCGGCCGGCTCGTTCAAAGCCGGGCCGCCGCGGGTGATCCGCTGCGGCGTACCTGGCTGTAGATGAGGGCCGCGGCGACGATCAGGAACCCCTGGAAGATGTACTGCCACTCCTGAGTGAGGCTGAGGAACACCGTCGCGTTCAGGACCTGAACGCTGAGCCCGGCACCCATCAGCGTTCCGATGAACGTGCCTCGCCCGCCAAGCAGGCTCGTCCCGCCGAGGACGACGGCGGTGATCGAGGTGAGGGTATACCCGGTGCCCTGTCCCGGGTCGCCGACTCCGAGCTGCGCGAGTAGGACGATCGCCCCGAGCAGGGTGAGGAGGGAGGCGCCCAGGTAGCCGATGAGCGCTGTCCTGTTGACGGGCACGCCGACACGCCGCGCCGACTCCTCATCCGACCCGACGGCGCGCAAGCGCATGCCAAAGCGCGTCTTGCGCAGCCCGAGCTCGAGGCCAAGGGCACACAGGACGAACACGACGAAGGCCAGCGGCACCGGGCCGACCTTCGTGGAGATGGCGCTGGTCACGGAGGTGGCGATGTATCCGTCGGGTGCAGAGCGCAGCGTGAAGCTCAGGCCACCCAGGCCGATGTACGTGACGAGCGTCGCAGCGACAGGGGTGAACTTGGCATAGCGGATGAGCCCGCCGTTCAGCAGGCCGATGCCAACTGCACTGACAAGCATCAGGCCGAACCCGAGCACCCACACCGCGGGTGAGCGCCCGTCGAGTATGAAGAAGGATCCCAGGACGACGAGGAAGCCGGCGAGTGGACCGACGGAGAGATCGATCCCGCCGAGCAAGAGGGCGAATGTCTGTCCCAGGGAGATGAAGCCGAGGGCCGCGCACGCGAACATGACCGAGTTGATGTTGTAGTCCGACAGGTAGCGACTGTTGTGAGACAAGACGTAGGCTCCGAGGGCAATCACCACCAGCGCGAGGACGACGACCGGCGCGTAGTCGCCTTCGATGAACCGCGCGAGCCGCGACAGGCCTCTCTGGGGCCGCACCGCCTGCTCCGCGCTGTGCATCGTCGCGCTAATCGCGGCGTGAACGATCCGCTCCTCGGTCACGGCGTCGCCCTCGAGCGTCGCGACCGCCCGGCCGCGGGACATCACGATCACGCGGTCGCACAGCCCCTCGAGCTCGAGGCTGTCGCTGGAGGCGACGATGACCGGCACTCCGCGGGCAGCGACCTCGCGCAGGATGCGGTAGATCTCCGCACGCGCGCCGACGTCGACGCCCTGCGTCGGCTCGTCCGCGACGAGAATCGCGGGTTCCGAGAGCATCGCGCGCGCCATCATGACCTTCTGCTGGTTCCCGCCGGAGAGGGACGAGACGGGCGCCTCGAGCGAGGGTGCCTTGACCGCCAGCTCGGAGAGCTCGCGCTCGACGGCGACGACCTCGCGCCGTCTGTCCACGATGAGGCCGAACGTCAGCCGGTCGAGCGCGGTGATCGCTGCGTTCTCGCGCACGTTCAGCGCGACCATCAAGCCCTCGCTCAGCCGGTCGGCCGGCATGTACGCCGCACTCTCGAGCAGTGCGCGCCGCGAGAGCTCCCTGCCCGCGACGTTGATCGATCCTGTCGCCCGCTCGCGTCCGGCGAGCGCACGCAGGAGCGCCGGCTGGCCGTTGCCGGCGACACCGGCGACACCCACGATCTCCCCCTTGCGGACTTCGAACGAGATGTTCTCGAAGCCGTCTCCGCCCAGGCCCACGACGCGCAACAATGGCGCCTCGTCGGCGCCCGGTGTGTGCTTCGGCGGGAAGGTCGTCTCGAGCGTGCGCCCGATGATCATGGCGAGCAGGTCCGCGTCCGAGATGTCCTTGACCGCGAACGTCCCCCGGGACGCGCCATCGCGCAGGACCGTGACACGATCGGCGATCTCGCGAACCTCGGCCAGCCGGTGCGTGATGTAGACGACGGCCGTTCCTTCTGTGGCGAGCTTGCGCACGGCCGTGAAGAGGAGCTCGACGGAATCCTGCGAGAGCGGCGCCGTCGGCTCGTCGAGAATCAGGAGCCGCGGTGACACGGCGAGAGCCTTGGCGAGCTCGAGCAGGTGGCGGCGAGCGACGCTGAGAGACGAGACGCGGTCCTCGAGATGGCCGAGGAAGTGGACATCGTCGAGCAGCGAGCGCATCGCCTTGACCGGGTCGGGATCACGCCGCCGCAGATGCTCGAGCCCCACTGCCACACGGATGTTCTCGGCGACCGTCATGTCCGGCAGGAGCGCCGGATGCTGATGGACGATCGCGATCCCGAGATCCTGCGCCAGCGCGGGCGTGAGATTGTCGACGCGCGAGCCGTCGAACGCGATCGTGCCGCCATCGGGTGTGGTCGTGCCCGAGGCGACGTTCATCAACGTCGACTTGCCGGCACCGTTCTCCCCGAGCAGGGCATGCACCTCGCCGGGAAGCACGTCGAACGAGACGTCCGTGAGCGCCGCGATTGCATCGTAGTGCTTGGTGATGGCCAGCATCGACAGCGTCGGATGCAAGGCTGTCCCGCCCTTCGCGGCTGGTTTGTGCTCGGTGTTGATCACGATGAACGATCGCCGTCACCGGCGTTGCGCGCGGCAGCCGACGGCCACCGCGCGCAACTCGTGTGTCATGCCTACTTCTTCACCAGCTTGGCCTGCGCGGCGGCCGGCAGTTGTGCGGAGAGATAGATGTCACCCGGCAGACTGGGCTTGCACTCCACCGGATGCGGCTTGCCGGTCGTCGAATCCTCGAACACGAGCGATGGGAAGTGAGTAGTCGCCGGCTTCTTGCCGCCAGTGGCAAGCGCCACGGCCCAGTCGATCGCGAGGCGCGCGTGGTCGTTCTGCGTCGACACCGTGTAGAGCTTGAACGTGGGATTCGCGGCCACGTTCTTCTTCCAGTAGCACCCGAGCACGTTGCCGTCGGAGGTCGCCAGCGCCGGGATGGTGCGGCCGCTCTTCTTGAACTCGCCCAGAGCCCCGACGAGCGACGGGCCGAAGTCCGACACGATGACGTCGATCTTCGCGTACTTGGCGATGTCCGCGGAGAGTACCTTCTGCGACAGCGCCGGATCCCAGTTCGTCACCTCGAACGGCTGCTCGCCGATGAACTTGTACTTGCCCGACGGATCGAGGATCTTGTGCAGGCCCTTGTTCTCATCGATGCCCTGGCTGTTGCCCTTCGGGCCGCTGAGCATGAGCACGTTGCCGCCCTTCGGCAGCACCTTGAGAATCCACTTGCCCCAGTTCTCTCCCGCCTGGGCGAAGGGAGTGTCGACGAAGACGTTGTAGTCGGCACCGGCCTTGCCGCCGGGAGTGACGCGGTAGGGCACCGTTACGACGCCGGCCTTGTAGGAGCTGCGGAGCGCGGGCAGGATTGCCTTTCCGGCATCCGGGAAGACGACGAGCGCATTGACGCCCTTTGCGACCATGCCCTGGATGTCAGAGATCGCCTTCTGCGTGTTGCCCTGACCGTCGGCATAGGTGAGCGACGTCACGCTCGGACACTTGCTCGCCTCGGCGCGCGCCGACGCGGTCGTGACGAGACGCCAGCTGTTTCCTCCGAAGCCGTCCGTCAACCCGAGCGTGATCTTCTTCGGGCCACACCACGACGGCGTCGCGGACGTCTTGGCGGACGACGTCGTCGCCATCACGAGCACGACACCGCAGAGGAGCGCAAACGCGAGAAGCGCCCCACCTCGTCGTTGGGTCATCATTACGTGCTCTCCATTCCTCTTCGATGATTGTCCGTGCTCTGGGTGAAACGGCTGGTCAGGTAGGCGCGATGCTCGCCGGGCGACGCTCCCGGAGGCGTTGCGCGAACACTCGCCAGTTGACGGTGTAGAGCGCCACGCCCACCGCGAGCGCCGCCGCCTGCACGAGCGTGCGGGTGGCGTAGGTCACGCCGAGCGCGAGTACGAACTGGTCGAGTTGCGACAGGAAGAGAGCGGCGACCGCGGTCGCCACGAGGTTGCCGCGACCGCCGAGCAGCGAGGTGCCTCCGAGCACGACTGCTGCGACCGACGGCAGGAGATAGTTGTCACCCTCGTGAGCCGTCGGCTGATTGACGATGCCGGCGTGGAGTAGCGCGGCAAGGCAGTAGAGGATCTGGGCCCAGACGTAGGCCCCGGTGCGATGGCGCTTCACCCGGATCCCCGCGGTGCGAGCAGCGTTGGCGTTGGCGCCGACGCCCTCGAAGCGACGACCCGCCGGTGTCAGCTTGACCACCGCCGTGACGAGGGCCGTGGCGACGACGGCGAAGTACACCGGAGTCGGAATGCCGAGCAGGACCCCGCCGCCGAGCCTCGCCAGACGAGCCGTGGTGGTGCGCGGTATGCCGCCCGTGTACCAGAACACGGCGCCGTAGAGCAGCGCGTTCGTGCCCAGCGTCGCGACGATCGGGTTGAGGCGCATCCGGCCGATCAGGAACCCGTTCAGCGAGCCGGCGCAGATAGCCGCGAGAAACGCGATGCCGATCGCAGGCAGGAGCCTGGAGTTCACGCCGTTCGGGTAGTGCGTCAGGATCACGACGTAGAGCGACAGCCCGCCGGCGATCGAGAGGTCGATGCCACCCTGCATGACGACGAGCGTCTGGCCGAGTGCCGCAATTGCGAGCGCCGATGCGAACGGCAGCATCGTGAGGAGCACGCCCCTGCTGAGGCTCGTCGACGCGAACACGAGGCTCGCGGCGAACAACGCGACCGTGGCGACGATCACGGTCGTGAGCCCGCGCGAGAGCAAGCGTGTCGACCCCCGCGGGATCGCGCCCTGCGACTCCTTCGAACCGCTCATGTGCGCTGCCGGGCTCACGTCGTCGGCGATAGTAACGCTTACACGACTCGTTCACAAGGGATGATCAGAGATCGTTGGCCGCTACGCGGTCACGCTGAGCCAGAGGCGGCTCGAAGCGGGCTGGACACGGACGATCGCCGCTGTATGATTGGCGTCCTCAGCATTCGCCAGGGGGAGTGAGAGGTGTCAGCCCCGACTCACGTGTGTGTTTCGCTGCTAAACAATCGACATGCGAGCGTCGCCATCGACGACCGGCGTGAGCTGACGGACGACGGGGGAGGAACGCGCCCATGAACGTGGCCTCGCGCGGCGCGACGATGGCGGTCGACTGGGAGCAGCGCATCGACTTCGCCAAGCTGCGGAGCGATCGGCTGGAGAAGGCGCGGGAGTCGCTGCGGAACTCGTCGCTCGGCGCCGTTCTCCTGTTCGACCAGAACAACATCCGCTACGTCACGAGCACGCACATCGGGGAATGGGCCCGGGACAAGAGCGCGCGCTGCGCCCTGCTGCCGCGCGAGGGCGATCCGGTTCTCTGGGATTTCGGCTCGGCGGCGAAGCATCACCAGCTCTACGCGCCGTGGCTGCCGGAGTCGAGCTGGCAGGCAGGCGTGACCTCGATTCGCGGCGCGATGCCGCGCGAGACGGGGGTGCCCGATGCGCTCGCCGCGCGCATCCATCGAGAGCTTGCCGATCGCGGACTCGCCGGCGAGCCGCTGGGGATCGACGTGACGGACATGGAGACGCTGTACTCGCTGCATCGCCAGGGCATCGAGACGGCTGACGCCCAGCCCGTGATGATGCGGGCGCGCGCGATCAAGACGGCTGAGGAGATCGCGTTGCTCGAGCATGCAGCAGCGATCGTCGACGGCGTGTACGAGGAGATCTACCGGATGCTGCGCCCCGGCGTGCGCGAGCACGAGATCGTAGCGCGGGCGATGCAGCTGCTCTTCGAGCTCGGCTCCGAGCAGGTCGAGGCGATCAACGCAGTCTCCGGGGATCGCTGCAACCCGCATCCGCACGTGTTCTCCGACCGGCTGCTGCGGCCCGGCGATCAGGCGTTCTTCGACGTCATCCACTCGTTCATGGGGTACCGGACGTGCTACTACCGGACGTTCAACGTCGGCGGTGTCACGCGCTCCCAGATCGACGCGTACAAGCAGTGCCGCGAGTGGCTCGACAACGCCATCGAGCTCGTGCGTCCCGGCACCACGACGGACCAGATCGCGAGTCTCTGGCCCACTGCACAAGAGCTTGGATTCCCCGACGAACAGGCGTGCTTCGGCCTGCAGTTCGGGCACGGCCTCGGTGTCGGCCTGTACGAGGCCCCGATGATCTCTCGCGTCCACTCGCTCGAGCACCCGATCGAGATCGAGGAGGGCATGGTGTTCGCCCTCGAGACGTACTGCGCCGCGAGCGACGGCGAGTCCGCGGCCCGCATCGAGGAAGAGGTCGTCGTCACGGCGACCGGGTATCGCGTGATCACGAGATTCCCGGCCGAGGACCTCCTCGTCTGCGGCAAGACCTACGTGCGCGGAGCGGACCTGCTCGAGCGCGAGCACTCGACGATCTGAGCAAACCGAAGGGATCGAGATGGGGCGTGTACAGGACCGCGTCGTGATCATCACCGGCGGAGCCGGCGGCATAGGCGCGGCCGCGTGCCAGGCGATTGCCGCCGAGGGCGCGAAGGTCGTCGTCGCCGACCTCGATGCGGGCGCGGCGCAGGCCGTGGCGGCTGCGATCGTCGAGAGCGGAGGCACCGCCGAGTCCGTCGGCGTCGACGTCACCGATCGTTCGCAGGTGCGGGCCATGATCGAGAAGGCGGTTGACACCTTCGGCGCGCTCAACGTGATCTTCAACAACGCCGGGATGAACCGGCCGCGCGACTTCATGGACGTCGACGAGGAGAACTTCGAGTCGATCGTCCGCGTCAACACCTGGGGTGTGATCGTGTGCACGCAGGAGGCCGCGAAGCAGATGATCGCCCAGGGCTCCGGCGGGAAGATCATCAACACCGGGTCGATCGCGAGCCGGCAGGGGTTCTGGGACTTCGTCCCCTACTGCGTCTCGAAGTTCGGCACGCTCGCCGTCACCCAGGCGACCGCCCGCGGCCTGATCGAGCACGGAATCACCGTCAATGCATTCGCACCTGGCGTCGTCGACACTCCGATGTGGGTTGGCCTCAACGAGGACATCCGGGAGATCCATGCGCAGCCCGACGACTCGGACCCGATGCGCGAGTTCGCGACAGGGACGCTCATGGGGCGCCCCGCCTCGCCCGCGGAGCTGGCGCCGTTCCTGGTCTATCTCGCCTCTGCCGAGTCCGACTACATGACAGGCCAGATGTACATGGTGGACGGCGGCCAGGTCCTTGTCTGAAGCACTGCGCGCTGCACGTGGCGGCCAGCCTCTCACCACCAACGACGAGATCACGGAGGAGCTATGAAGGCTCTGCACCACGTCGGCATCACCGTCAGGGATCTCGAGGCTTCGATCCGCTTCTACCACGACGTTCTCGGCCTGCAGTTCTCGAACGAGCCGAGCCCGTGGTTCGAGGGAGAGGAGCTGGGGAAGGCCGTCGGGGTTCCGGGCGGTGCTCTGCGGCAGGTGAGCCTGCTGCTCGGCGACACGACGCTCGAGCTCCTGGAGTACAAGAGCCCTCCGAGCGAAACGACGAGGCCGCTCACGTCGAACAGCTTCGGCGCCTCCCACGTCGCCTTTCTCGTCGACGACATCGAGGCGACGAAGGCCGAGCTCGAGACGAAGGGGATCGAGTTCTACAGCGACGTCAACCTCGTCGACGAGGGCGTGCTCGCCGGATGGAGGTGGATGTACTTCGAGGACCCGGACGGCTACCCCCTCGAGCTCGTCGAAGTGGCCTACTACAACGAGGAGGAGCGGCGAGCCGGCATCGCAGCGTATCTCGGGTCGCGTGGGTAGCCCTCGGCTCCCAGCGCCATCCAGTGAGGCTGGATCGGGGCTCACCGGCAGCGCCGCTCGCTCTGGGCTAGGCTCGGGCAAACCTGGACGAAGGAGCATGCCATGCCCGAGTACTCCCGTGTCGTCACGTTCGAAGCCGACGCCGCGGCTCTCGACGCACTCGTCGCGCAGATCGACTCCACAGGGAGCGCGCCTCCGGGTGTCCCCGCCACGCGCATCACCGTCCTCGCCGACCGCGCGGCCGGCAAGGTCGTCGTCGCCATCCGCTTCGCCTCCGAAGAGGATCTGCGCACCGGGGCAGCGACCCTCGAGTCGATGAGCCCGCCCGAGCGCGGCAACATCCGCCGCGTCTCCGTCGACGCCTACGAGGTGGTACTCGAGCGCGCGGCCCAGTAGCTCGACCCCGCGTCGGGCTCAGCGGCGATAGCGCTCGGGGAGCTCGACCGTCCGCGTGGACGGCACGAGCGACGCCGAGGCGGCGTCGATCTCCCTGAGCGCCGTGTCGTCCTCGGCCCCGGGGATCGACACCACCACCCCGCGCTCGAGATCCGCCAGGCTGGCCTCCACGACGGCGGCCGGCTCCATTCTCGGCACTTCGCTCATGTCGAGGCCCTGGCGGGTGTGGAACTCGGAGCGCACCACGCCGGGGCAGACGACCTGCGCGCGCACCCCGGTGTCGCGCAACTCACCCGCGAGGATCTGCGTGAAGCTGAGCAGGAACGACTTGCTCGCCGCGTACACCGCGCGCTTCGGCAGGTAGGGCCTGTCCCACGATCCGCTGAAGGCGAGCAGTGAGGCCACGTTGATCACGGCGCCCTCGCCGCGCTCGACCATGCCGGGCAGCACTGCCCGCGCGAGCATGACGGGTGCCAGCACGTTGAGCTGGACGAGCTCCTGCGCCTCCCCAGCCGGGAGCGTCGCGAAGGGCTTGTAGTGAGCGAGCGCGGCATTGTTCACGAGCATGGCCAGCGGCAGCTCGGCCGATTCGGCGCATAGCGCCTCGAGCTGGACCCCGTCCGCGAGGTCGACATCGAGGACCACCGCGGACACGCCGTGCGCTCCCGTGAGCCGCGCCGCGACCTGTTCCAGCCTGTCGCGCCGGCGCGCGACGAGCACGAGATCCCAGCCGTCTGCGGCCAGCCGCTCCGCGAACGCCTCGCCGATTCCCGACGAGGCCCCCGTCACCATCGCCAAACGCGCCATCTCCGACCTCCGACAGCCGACACCGTGCCGAAGGGCACAGTAGTGGCGATGACCAGCTACGGTCGGCCCTGATGGTCACCGCCGCACCGACACTCGACGACGCGCGCGGTCTGCTCGACGAGCGCTTCGGCCTCGCGGACTTCCGCCCGGGCCAGGCCGACGTGATCGCCGCCCTGCTGGCTGGGCGCAGCGCGCTCGCGGTTTTTCCGACGGGCTCGGGCAAGAGCCTGTGCTATCAGCTTCCGGCCCTCCTGCTCGACGGCGTGACGGTCGTCGTATCGCCGCTGATCGCGCTCATGAAGGACCAGATCGACGCACTCGCGGCTCTCGGTGTGCCGGCTGCGCGCATCGACTCGAGCCTCTCGCTGGACGAGGTGCGCGACGTGTCGGAGCGGCTGCGCCAGGGCCGGCTCCGGCTGCTCTACGTGGCACCGGAGCGCTTCAACAACGAGCGCTTCGTCGCGCAACTCTCGGGCGTGGAGATCGCGCTCTTCGCAGTCGACGAGGCCCACTGCATCTCCGAGTGGGGCCATAACTTCCGCCCCGACTACCTCAAGCTCGCGCAACGCGCGCGCGAGCTTGGCGCCGCGCGCGTGCTGGCGCTCACGGCGACCGCGACGCCCGCCGTGGTCGACGACATCTGCGCCGGCTTCGGCATCGACCGCGCCGACGCGATCGCGACCGGCGCATATCGACCCAACCTGACGCTGCTGATGACGCCCGTCGCCGCCGCCGGGCGGGACGGGCTCCTGCTCGAGCGTCTGCAGTCGCGCCCGCCCGGCTCGGCGATCGTCTACGTGACGCTACAGCGCACGGCGTTGCGCGTCGCCGAGCTGCTGGCCGCCCAGGGCATTGCCGCGCGTCCGTACCACGCCGGCATGAAGGACGACGACCGCAGCGCGGTGCAGGAATGGTGGGCCGCCTCGGACAGCGGCGTCGTGGTGGCGACGATCGCATTCGGCATGGGCATCGACAAGGCCGACGTGCGCTACGTCTACCACTACAACCTGCCCAAGGGGCTCGAGAGCTACGCGCAGGAGATCGGGCGCGCCGGGCGCGACGGCGAGCCATCGGTGTGCGAGCTGATGGCCTGTCCCGACGACGTGCCGGTGCTCGAGAACTTCGCCTATGGCGACACGCCGAGCCGCGAGGCGCTGGCGGCACTGCTGGACGAGCTGCTCGCGCGTGAGCCCGGCGACGAACTGGTCGTCGCCGAGTACGACGTCTCCACGCGCTTCGACGTGCGCCCGCTCGTGCTCAAGACGCTGCTCACCTACCTCGAGCTCGAGGGGCTTCTACGGCAGGGCACGCCGTTCTACGCCGGCTATCGCGTGCGCCCACTGGGCGAGGACGACTTCGAAGCGCTGTTCGCCCGCTTCGACGCGGCGCGCGGCGCCTTCCTCCGCCGGGTCGTCGCAGCCGGCAAGCAGGGCCGTGTGTGGGTCACGCTGGCGCCCGACGAGGTCGCAGCCGAGCTCGGCGAGGAGCGCTCCCGTGTCGTCTCGGCGCTCGGCTATCTCGAGGATCAGGGCCTGGTCGAGCTGCAGCCGGCAGAGCCGCGGCAGCGCTACGCGGTGCTCGCCCTGCCGGCGGACCGCGCAGCGCTGGTGGATGCGATGGCAGCGCGCTTCGAGCGCCGCGAGCGCGCCGAGATCGAGCGCATCCAGCGCGTCCTCGCGCTCGTGATGGCCGACGACTGCCAGGTACGGGAGCTCGTGGCCTACTTCGGCGAGCAGCGCAGCGAGGCCTGTGGCCACTGCAGTCACTGCCTCTCGGGAGCCGTCGATCTGCCACCGGCGACCCCGCTGCCCGCGCCGGAATCGGTGGTCGCGCCGGCCGTGCTCGCGGCCCTGCGCGCAGAGCACCCCGCCGAGCTCGGTCAGTCACGCCAGCTCGCCCGCTTCCTGTGCGGCCTCTCGAGCCCGGCCACGACGCGGGCCAAGCTGTCGCGCCACGACGCCTACGGCGCGCTCGCGGCCCATCGCTTCGCCGACGTCCTGGCGACGATCAGCCCGGATGGGCGGACCTCACGTTTATGACTCCTGTGCCGATGGCAACAGCATGGGCGAGCTTCCCGAGCCTCGGCGCACGCGGCCGACCGTCCTCGTCTGCGACGACGAGCCGGTCCTCCGCATGCTCGTGCGCGCGACCCTCGATCAGGGCAACTACACCGTCGTCGAGGCCTGCGACGGCGACGAGGCCCTCGAGCGCACACGTGCCGAGCGCCCCGACCTGATCCTGCTCGACATGATGATGCCCGGCCGCAGCGGCAGCGACGTGCTGCGCGAGTTGCGAGCCGACCCGGCCACGGCTGAGACGCCGGTCATCATGCTGACGGCGCGAGCACAGGCCTCCGACCGGGAGGCCATGAACATCGCCGGCGCCAACCACTACCTCACCAAGCCGTTCAGCCCCGTCGGGCTGGCCGCCCTGGTCGAGGACGTACTCGGCGCGTGAGCGACACGCTCGGCAGGCGGCTCATCTCCGCGAGCGCGGTCCTGACGCTGCTCGTCGCCCTGATCTTCGGCGCCATGCTCCTCGCGATCCGCGATGTGCGCGACGCAGGCCGGCAGGAGCGCCACTCCGAGCAGGTCATCGCCGCCTCCAGCGCGATGCAGACCCTCGTGCTCAACCTCGAGACGAGCGCGCGCGGCTACGTGATTGCGCGGGAGGAGCCCTTCCTCCGTCCCTGGAAGCGCAACGTGGCCGGCTTCCCGGCGAGCGCGGCGCGCTTCGACTCACTCGTGCGACAGCCGCAGCAGCGCCAGCTCGAGCGCGCGATCGTTGCCAACGTCCGCTCCTACATCGACGACTACTCGAAGGACCTCGTCGCGACGGCGCGGCACGACCCGCGTGCTGCCGCAGTCATCGTCAGCAGCGGCGAGGGCCGGCGGCGCGTCGACGCGCTGCGGGCGCAGCTCGGCACGCTCGTCGGGATCGAGACGACCGTCGCGGCCCATGAGCACGTGCAGGCGGACTCGGCCGGGAGCCGGGCGAAGCGAGCCGGCATCGCGGGCATCGTCGGCTCGGCGCTCCTGATCCTGGGTTTCGCCCTGTACCTCGCCCGCACGATCCTGACGCCCCTGCGCCGGATGGCGAGCGAGCGCACCACGTACGAGGTCTCCGTGCGCGAGCCCGAGACCGGACGCAACGCCAGCCTCAAGCGCCAGAACA
>JALYLC010000214.1 GCA_030774435.1 Actinomycetota bacterium | reverse complement strand
TCGCGATGAGCGGCGTCGTGCCGGCCAGGCGTAGACGCGCGCCGAGCCATTCGGCGGTGCGGCCCCGAAGACCCGCGTAGCCGAGGCGCGCGGTGGCGTCGGAGAGCACACGCTGTGTCAGTGCGATGTCTTGCATCGTCTTCCAGATCGCCGTGAACGAGTTCACGTCGGCGGGGTCGAGGAAGCCAGTCGCCGGCGACACCACGACCTGGCTGCGTGATTCGTAGGGTGCAGGCCGTGCGAGCGAGTACGCGAGGCCGCCGGCGGACGCGATCAGCTACCGGGTAGGGGTACCTTGGCAAGCGACAGTCCTGTTTCGGCACGGAAACACCGAAAGCATGGGAGCGGCTCGATGCGCGGCTCGCGCTGCGCGGGCATGTACGGATTCGCGCTCCCCTTCGGCGAACTAACGACGCGATTCTACGAGCGCGCGAGCTAGAGGAACCCGCGGAGCCTCACCTCGGCATCGTCCGAACGACGTGACCCGACTGCTGCGTGGTCGCGCGGGTTGAAGAGTGTTTCTGCGCGCATCTGTACTTCAGACATCGAGTACGCGATCGAGCAGAGCGCCGCTTTCGGCCTCGTTTCCCGGCATGAGCTTCCCGTAGATGTCGAACGTCGTTTCGATCGACGCGTGGCCCATGTAGGTGCTGATGGCTTTCGCGTTCACGCCGGCAGCGATCTGCCGTCTGGGCATCGCCGAGGCCGACAGGCTCCCGGAGGCGTCGGCCCAGTACTACGACGCCATCTTCAACACGACGCACGAGCGTCTGGCCGCCTTCCTGAGCGAGCGGCGCCAGCTTGCACCGCCAACGAGCACCGACATCGCCTACGAACTCCTCGGCCGCACGATCTACCCGCAACTCGTCGGCGCCCTCCTCGGCGTCGAAGAACCATTGAAGGAGCAGCCCGAGGAAGCATCAATCGCTGCCGATCTCGATCTCGCACCAATCCGACGGGCCGTCGCCGCGCTCCTGGGGCCCGAGCGTAGCCCTACTGTGCTCGCTAGCTGCCGCGCTTGAGGGCGACCAGCGCGAGGCGCTCCGTGCCACCCTTGATGCTCTGTTCGAGCGCGGTGCCTACGCCGCGCAGGTAGAGCTTGTGATCGAGCACGCCAGGCTCGAGCGGCGTCCACTCCTTGGTGAGCAGCGCGTGGGTCGACGACGCGTACGGCACGGCGACGGCAGCGCGCAAACTGAGCACCTGGAAGTGATCTTCGGCGTGCCCCTTCAAGTACTCCTGGCGAGCTGACTGGCCGCGCCTGGGGTGTGCCGGCATGTAGATGCCGGGCCGTGCCTTGCCGACACCTGCCCGCCAGCTGCCCTCGGTGCTCGTGACGGTCCCGGATGCATCGAGCTCGGCGGTGTCCTCGCCGAAGTACCAGACGTTGCCCTTGGCGTCCTGCGTGTACCAGTCGGTCGTGCGCTCGCTCAGCCGTCCTCGCAGGTAGAGACGATCCTGGACGACGACACATGGCGCAGCGTCGATGGTTGCCGTGCGGTGGGTGACGGTGAGGACGTCGCGAGCGGGCTTGCCGTCCTTGACGCCGCGGTAGATGTACGTGGTGCCGGGCGTGAGCGGGAACCAAGGGTTGTCGACGTGGGCCGAGAACGCCGACGATGCCGGGTCCGTGGTGCCTGCGGTGCCAGAGCCCAGGCCGAGACTCGTCAATCCCGCCAGCGTCGCCAGGAGTATGTGTGCGCGCCTTCGCATTGGGTGCCCCTTCGCTCGTGCCCTCTGAGTCGGAGCGGCCGGCCGGGAAGCTGTGCGGACGAGTCAGGCCGGCCGTGAGCGAGCGGGTATCCCTCGGGTCGCGCGTCCTAAACGAGAGGAGAAACGGGAAGCCCGCGCGTGACACGCGCGGAGCCTCGCCATGGGCCGCCTCCGCGTCAATGCGGGCGAGGGCGGCGCCACCGTCGTCGCAGTGCACCCGAGCGGCGCGTCCAACAATCAGGACGTCAAGGCCGCCGAGCTGACGCGCGTCGAGTACGCGAACGAGCGGCTGTTGATCAAGGCGCCCAAGCTGCGCTCCTGGTTGAGCAGCAGCGGTGGAGGGTCGATCGACGTGACGGTCGAGCTGCCCGCGGGCTCGAACCTCCACGGCGCCCTCGGGGCGGCGGACTTCCAGTGCGACGGCCGGCTCGGCGACTGCCGGATCAAGACGGGCCTCGGCCGCATCCGGGTCGATCAGGCCGACAAGCTGAATCTGGCGAGCGGGGCCGGCGAC
Organism: Actinomycetota bacterium; assembly: GCA_030774435.1. Lineage (GTDB taxonomy): Bacteria > Actinomycetota > Thermoleophilia > Gaiellales > JALYLC01 > JALYLC01. Next base: position 18,523 of record JALYLC010000214.1, on the reverse strand, counting down.
ATCAGCGTGGACCGTGCCACCGGCCACGCCGACGTCACCGTCGGCTCGGGCGACGTGCGCGTGCGTGAGCTCGACCGCAGCGCGGTGATCAAGAACTCCAACGGCGCGACGTGGATCGGGGAGGCCGGCGGCGAGCTGCGGGTCAACGCGGCCAACGGCAGCATCGCCGTCGACCTCGCGCATGCCGGAGTCGTGGCCAAATCTGCCAGGGGCGACGTGCGGCTGGGCGAGGTCGCGCGCGGCTCGGTCGTGCTCGAGACGCAGATCGGCGACGTCGAAGTGGGTATCCGCGAGGGCACCGCCGCCTGGCTCGACGTGAGCGCCACCGCGGGCCGGATCCGCAACGCGCTCGACGCCACGGCGGCCCCCGACCCGTCGGCCGAGACCGTCGAGGTACGTGCGCGCACCTCTGTCGGCGAGATCGTGATCCGGCGCCCCTGACCCTGACCCACGCGCTGAGGCGCCTAACCGTCCCCGCCGGCGAGCTCGGCGATCAGCTCGTCGAGCTCGGGCACCTCGGCGCGCAGGCTCGGCAGGTTGACGACGATGCCCTCCTGCGTGCTGCGGGCGAGCACGACCACCGCCTCCTCGTCGGGCGACGGATTCTCCTCGCGATGCGGAACGTAGGGCGGCACGTAGATGTAGTCGCCCGGTCCGGTCTCGACGCGGCGCTCGGCGCCATGCTCGAGGAAGACGAAGACGGGGTGGCCCGAGACGACGTAGATGCCGGTCTCCGCCTCACCGTGGTGGTGGTCGGCGGAGACCATGCCGGGGCCGACGTGGTTCTTGCCCATCCAGATCTTGCGCGAGCCGTTGCGCGTTCCGGAGATCGCTTCGTAACGGCGCATTCCGGGCGTCTGGGCAGTGTCCTCGCTGAGCTCGTCGTGGCCGGTGTGGTGGAGCCGGCGGTGCCAGGCCTCGGTGCCCGCATCGCGTGGGTGATCGTGGTCGCTCGTCATAGCTTCGCCTTCCACCTCGCCGCGCCAGGACTCGTCACGAGCGCAATGCGCTCGACGGTCGTGAGGCCGTATCCCTCGAGGCCGGCGCGCTTCGCAGGGTTGTTCGTGAGCAGCCGCATGGCGCTGACGCCGAGGTCGGCCAGGATCTGGGCCCCGATCCCGTAGTCGCGTGCGTCGAGTCCCAGCGTGACGCCGTCGCCGGCGGTCTCGTGGCGGTGCCCCATCATCCGGCGCTGCTGGTCGCGCATGTACACGACGACGCCGGCACCCTCGTCGGCGATCGCCGCCAGCGCCAGCTCGAGTTGCTCGCCGCAGTCGCACAGCGCCCCGCCGAGGATGTCGCCGGGGAAGCACTCGGCGTGCACGCGCACCAGCACGGCCTCACGGCTCGCGATGTCCCCGAGTACGAGCGCAAGGTGGGTCCGCTCGTGCAGGTCGACGTAGCCGATCGCCTCGAAGTCGCCGTAGCGCGTGGGGAGGCGCGTCGTCGCCTCGCGCCGCACGAGCGTCTCGCGCGCCGCGCGGTAGGCGATCAGGTCGGCGATCGAGAGCAGCGGCAGGTCGTGCTGCTCGGCGAAGATGCGCAGGTCGGGAAGGCGGGACATCGTGCCGTCCTCGTTGACGAGCTCGCACAGCACGCCCGCGGGGAGGAGGCCCGCCAGCCGGGCGAGGTCGACCGCGGCTTCGGTGTGGCCGGCGCGCTCGAGCACGCCTCCGCGCTTGCTGCGCAGCGGGAAGACGTGGCCGGGCCGGCGCAGGTCATCCGGGATGCTCTCCTCCGCGATCAGGACCTCGATCGTGCGCGCCCGGTCGGCGGCCGACACGCCGGTAGTCGTACCGTGGCGAGCGTCCACCGTGAGGGTGAAGGCCGTGCCCATCGCCTCGCTGCCGTCGTCGCTCATGAGCGGGAGCTCGAGCTGCTCGAGGCGCTGGCGCTCCATGGCCACGCACACGATGCCGGAGCCGTGCCGCACCATGAACGCGAGCGCCTCGGGCGTCGCCCGCTCGGCGGCGACGATGACGTCGCCCTCGTTCTCGCGGTGCTCGTCGTCCACGACGACGATCATGCCGCCCTGGCGGATCGCCTCGACCGCCTGCTCGACACTCGAGCTCATGCTGACCTCCTCAACAAGGGCAGGACGCCCTCTGCTACCCAATAGGCCTCTTCCAGGTGGGGAAACCCGGAGAGGATGAATTCATCGCAGCCGAGCTCGCGGTACTCCTCGATGCGCTCCGCGACCTCCGTGTGACTGCCGACGAGCGCCGTGCCGGCATTGCCGCGCACGAGCCCCACACCCGCCCAGAGGTTGGGCGCCACGAGCAGCCTGTCACGACTGCCTCCGTGGAGTGCCAGCATGCGCTGCTGTCCCACTGACGAGCTCCGCGCCAGCCGCGCCTGAGCCAGCTCGACCGCAGCGGGGTCCATCTCGTCGAGCCAGCGCTCCGCGACGGCCCAGGCCCGCTCCGGACGGTCGCGTGCGATCACGTGCAAGCGGATTCCAAACCGTATCCGCCGCCCCTCGGCTGATGCCAGCGCCTGCACGCGCGCGATTCGCTCGCGCACCATCTCGGGCGGCTCGCCCCACAGCAGGTAGACGTCGGCACGGCGCGCGGCGACCGCCTCGGCGGCCGGCGAGGCACCGCCGAAGTAGAGGGGAGGCGCGGGCTGCGGCGGCACGCGCACCGTCGCGCCCTCGACGCGGTAGTGCCGCCCGTGGAAATCGAAGGGGGCGTCGCCCCAGGCGCCGCGGACGACCACGAGGAACTCGTCGGCGCGCCCATAGCGCTCGTCGTGGTCGAGCCAGTCGCCGAAGCGCCGCTGCTCTGCCTCCTCGCCGCCGCTCACGACGTTGAGCGCGGCGCGGCCTCCACTCAGACGCTGGAACGTGGCCGCCATCTGGGCCGCCAGCGTGGGGGTGACCAGGCCCGGGCGAAAGGCCACGAGGAAGCGCAGCCGCCGTGTCTCGCGGATCAGTGCCGCAGTCACGAGCCACGCGTCTTCGCACCAGGTGCCTGTGGGGGTGAGCACGCCGTCGAAGCCGAGATCGTCGGCTGCGCGGGCGATCTGCGCGAGGTACTCGAGCGTCGGTGGGCGATGGCCCGGGGCGACGACGCCGGTGCGCGTACCGTCGCCGACGCCCCGGCCATCCCCCGAGGTGGGGAGGAACCAGTGGACGAGCGGGCCTGCCGCACCGAGCTCCCGCACCGCGTGATTCCTGTTCCCCGTCAACCCGCCGCCACCGGCTCGCCGAGCGCGGCGCGCTCGCGCCTGGCGACCTCTTCGCGAACGATCGGGATGAGGTCGCGTCCGTAGTCGATCGCGTCCTCGTACGGGTCGTAGCCGCGGATCAGCAATGTGGTCGCGCCGATGTTCACGTAGTCGAGGAGTGCCGCGGCGACCGTGTCTGGTGTCCCGACGAGCGCCGTCGTGTTGCCGCCCGCTCCGGTCGCCTTGGCGAGCGGCGTCCAGAGGCAGCGGTCGTGCAGCTCGCCCGCCTCGGCAGCCGCCAGCAGACGCTGCGAGCCAGCGTTCGGCGGTGGCCCGTCGGGCAGGAAGCGCTTGATCACGGAGGCGAGGCCCCGGGCATTGGCGATGTTCTCCTGCGTCTTGGCGAGGATGCGGTGCGCCCGCTCCCACGCCAGCTCCTCCGTCGCGCTGAGGATCGGGCGGACGGAGACCGAGATGCCCGGCGGCGTGTCGCGCCCCGCCGCCTCCGAGGCGGCGCGGATGGATGCGATCTGCTCGGCCGCCTGTGCGAGCGGCTCGCCCCAGATCGCGAACGTGTCGGCGTGCTTGCCGCCGACCCGGTACGCAGCTTCGGAGGAGCCGCCGAAGTAGAGGGGGATGTGGGGCGCCTGCGGCGAGCGCAGATCGGTCCAGAAGTCCTTGACCTGGTAGTACGCGCCGTCGTAGTCGAAGGCCTCGTCGCTGGTCCAGGCGAGCTTGAGGATCTCGAGGTACTCGTCGGTGCGCGCGTAGCGCTCGTCCTTGGTGAGGTGGTCGCCGTCGCGCGCCATCTCGGCATCGGAGCCGCCCGTGATGGTGTGGAGCGAGATCCGGCCGCCCGCGAACGCATCGAGCGTCGCGAACGCGCGAGCGGCCAGCGTGGGGGCGACGAAGCCGGGGCGATGAGAGACCAGGAAGCCGAGCCGCTCGGAGTGCTGGGCCGCATAGGCCGCGACCTGCGTCCCCTCGGGGAACACGGACGCGGTTCCGATCAGCACCTTGTCGAAGCCCGCATCCTCGTGCGCGCGCGTGATGCGCCGGGTGTACTCGCGGTCGATGACCGGGCCGGGGGCGCGCTTGATCTCCGACTGCTCGCGCGTGTCGATCAGGCCGATGAATTCGATGCTCATGAAGGCTCCTGGGTCAGGCGGGAACGGGCTGGGCGGCGCCGGCGCGATCGCGCCGCGCAACTTCGTCGCGCACGAGCGGAATGAGGTCGCGTCCGTAGTCGATGGCGTCCTCGTAGGGGTCGTAGCCGCGGATCAGCAGCGTCGTGACGCCGATGTCGATGTAGTCGAGCAGCGCCTCGGCCACGGTCTCCGGCGTGCCGACCAGCGCGGTCGTGTTGCCGGGCGCGCCCGTGGCGGCGGCCAGCGGCGTCCACAGGCAGCGGTCGTGCAGCTCGCCCGCCTCGGCCGCGGCGAGCAGGCGCTGGGAGCCGACGTTGGGCGGCGGACCCTCGGGCAGGAAGCGCTTGACGAGGCCGCCGAAGCCCTTGGCGGCTTCGAAGTTCTTGCGCGTCGCATCGAGGATGGCGTGTGCGCGCTCCCAGGCGAGCTCCTCGGTGGGCCCGAGGATCGGCCGGAACGACACCGAGATCGTGGGTGCCTCGCCGCGCCCGGCCGCGACGGCCTCGGCGCGCACGCGGTTGATCTGCTCGGCGGTCTCCGCAAGCGGCTCGCCCCAGAACGCATAGACGTCGGCGTGCCTGCTCCCGACCCGGTAGGCGGCATCCGAGGAGCCGCCGAAGTAGAGCGGGATGCGCGGCGTCTGCGGCGAGCGCACCTCGCTCCAGGAGTCGCTGATGTCGTAGTAGCGGCCGTGATAGTCGAACGGCTCCTCGGACGTCCAGGCGAGCTTGAGCACTTCGAGGTACTCGTCGGTGCGCGCGTAGCGCTCGTCCTTGGTCAGGTGGTCGCCGTCGCGCGCCATCTCGATGTCGGAGCCGCCGGTGATGACGTGGATCGCAATCCGGCCCCCGGCGAACGCATCGAGCGTCGCCAGCGTGCGCGCCGCCACGGTGGGCGCGATGAAGCCCGGGCGGTGCGAGACGAGGAAGCCGAGCCGTTCGGTATGGCCGGCGCCGAAGGCTGCGATCTGCATGCCGTCCGGCTGCGGTGATCCGGAGTTGATCAGCACCCTGTCGAAGCCCGCGTGCTCGTGGGCGACGATGAAGCGCCGGGTGTAGTCGACGTCGATCGGCGGACCGGGGCTGAAACGGGTCTCCGAGATGTCCTTCGCATTGATCATGCCGACGAACTCGACGGGCATGGTCACGCTCCCTTCGCGTAGTTGGCGTGCGCAGATTTGCTGCTTCAAGGAGGATAGTATACTTTGTCGGTAGACAAGCTTGACTGTCGCCTATCGACTGTCGTCTACCGAGAGGGAGCCAGCCCGTGAACGCACTGCCCCAACCCACCAAGCGCGTGAAGCGAGCGCTGCTGTGGATACCGTTGCTCGCTGCCAGTGCCGCGGCTTCGGCGTTGTTCGGAAGCGTCGTCACCGCCGGCGCGCACGCCGCCGCCAGTCCAGCGCCCGGTAAGGGCGGCAAGCTCGTGTGGGCGGCCTCGCTGCCCAGCACCTGGGATCCCATCACCTCGACAGCCGGCACCGACGTGACGGCGCTCTCGCTCGTCTACTCGGGCCTGACGAAGATGGACGCGAAGGGACGGCCCGTCCCGGATCTGGCGAGCGGCTGGAGCTGGTCGAAGAACGGCCTTGCGCTGACGTTCACGCTGCGGCCGGGCCTCGTCTTCAGCGACGGCACGAAGCTCGATGCGAAGGCCGTCACGCAGAACATCTTGCGCGGGCGCGACGATCCCAAATCGCTGATCGCGCCGCAGCTCGCGCCGATCGCGTCGGCGAGCGCGCCGGATGCGACGACCGTCAAGCTCAAGCTCAAGACGCCGGACTACGACCTGCTGCGCGTGCTCGCGGGCAAGACCGGTGAGCTCGTCAGCCCGAAGGCGTTCACGACGAACGCGGGCGGCCTCTCCACTCAGCCCGTGGGCTCGGGGCCGTTCAACCTGACGAACCTCGTCTCGGGGTCGTCGGCCACGCTGGTGCGCAACCCCGGCTACTGGAACGCCAAGCAGATCCTGCTGTCCGAGCTCGATCTCCGCTTCGTGACCAATCCGCAGACCGTGGTGGCCTCGCTCAAGACCGGCGACATCAACATGGCCTGGCTGGGGACGAACACCGTCATCCCGGCGCTGCTCGGCCAGCCCGGGATCAAGATCGACGTCGTGCCGAGCCTGCGCGCGTACAGCATCGAGGTCAACCAGGCGATGGCGCCCTTCACGAACTTCAAGGTCGTGCAGGCGGTCAACTACGCGATCGATCGCCAGACGATCGTCAAGACGATCCTCGGCAGCATCGGCAAGATCAGCTACCAGGCCTTCCCGCGCGGCTATGTCGGCTACAGCCAGGAGGCCGCGAACCTCTATCCGTACGACCCGGCGAAGGCCAAGTCCCTGTTGGCCGCGGCCGGGTACGCGAACGGCGGCCCGGCGTTCACGATCACCTACTTCGACTACGGCTCCTTCAAGGCGCTGGCGCAGTTGCTGCAGTCGGAGCTGAACGCCGTCGGCTTCCAGACGTCGCTGAGCGTGCTGCCGCTGGCCCAGGCGGCGCAGGCGGTGTACGTCGACCACAGCGTGGCGTTCAACCCCAACGGCATCTCCGGGCGCGAGTCGCCGCTGCAGATGCTGCAGGTGCAGTACGCCGCCGACGGTCTGCTCAATCCCTGCCGCTGCGCGCCGTCGAAGCTGACCGCGGCGTTCAAGGCCGTCGCCAAGGTTCCGGTCGACAGCAAGCAGTATCCGGCGCTGCTCCAGAAGGCCACGGCGCTCTCCGCGAAGACGAGCGCAAACATCTTCATCGCGACGCAGCCGTGGGTCTACGCGCACAGCACGAGCGTCCAGGGCCTCCAGCCGTACCTCGTGACCGAGCGCTTCGAAGGCGTGTATGTCGATCAGCAGTGAGCGCCTCGCCGAGCTGACGTTCAGCGAGAGCAGCACGAGCCTCCCCGGGAGCCCGCAGGTGGCTCTCGGGGGGCGGGGCGCCGTGAGCCGGGTGCTGCGCGGGCGGCTCGGCCGCGTCCTCGCCTTGCTCGGCGGTGTCGCGTCGGTCGCTCTGATCACGTCGTTCGTGACGTTCGCCGTCACGTCCGCGTCGAAGTCCAACCCCGCGGCCCTGATCGCCGATCCCGCCTCCGGCGAGGCAGGCGTGCACCACGTCGAGCATCTGCTCGGGCTCGACCGGCCGTTCCTCGTGCGCTACGCCGACTGGCTCGGCAGCGTGCTGCAAGGCGATTTCGGGAGCTCGTACTTCACCCACATCCCGGTCAGCACCGAGGTCGTCAACCGGCTGCCGGTCGACCTCGGCGTCACGCTCGTCGCGGTGACGCTCGCGGTGTTGTTCGGATTCACGGCGGGCGTGCTCTCGGCGTCGTTCCGTGGGCGCCCGGCCGACCGCCTCGTCACGGGCATCTGCTCGCTCGCCTTCACGGTGCCCGAGTTCTGGCTCGGCATCCTGCTCGTGCTGCTGTTCGCCGTGCAGCTGCGCCTGCTGCCGGCGAGCGGCTGGGTCGCACTGCACGACGACCCGGCCGGCTGGTTGAAGCACCTGCTGCTGCCTGGCATCTCGCTGAGCATCCCCATCGGCGCGATGCTCGCGCGCCAGCTGCGCACCGCGCTCGTCGGCGTCTACGCGCAGAACTACGTCACCGGCGCGATGGTACGCGGCCTGAGCGCACGCAGGATCCTGCTCCGCCACGCGCTCCGCAACGCCCTCGCGCCCGCCGTCGCCGCGCTCGGGCTCGCGATCCCGTACTTCCTCAGCGGTGCCGTCGTCGTCGAGCAGATCTTCAGCCTGCCGGGGCTCGGCCAGTACGCGATCGGCGGCGCGACCTCGCAGGACACGCCGATCATCCAGGGCGTCCTCATGGTGACGATCGCGGTCGTCGTGGTCTCCAACCTCGCGGTCGACTTCCTGCTCGGCTGGCTGCGCCCGGGCACGAGGGTCTGACGAGATGGCGTTCGCGCGCCGCACCTTCGCCACCCCGCTCTCACGCATCGCGGGCGCGATCATCCTGGTCGTCATCGCCGTTTCGATCGCCGGCCCCTGGATCCGTCCCTACAGCCCCGTCGCGCAGGACGTGAAAGCGCTCTTCGCCGCGCCCGGGCGAAACCACCTGCTGGGCACTGACTACCTCGGGCGCGACACCCTCAGCCGTCTTGTCGAAGGGACGCGGCTGACGTTCGAGGGCGCGCTCACGTCGATGATCATCGGCCTCGGCCTGGGCGCCCTGCCGGGCATGGGCTCGGCGTTCATCGGACGCAAGGCGCAGTTCGTCGTGATGCGCGTGATCGACGCGATGCTCGCCTTCCCGCCGATCATCTTCGCGATCGCCGTCGTGGGCACGTTCGGCGCCGGGCAGTGGACGGCCAGCGTGGCGATCGGCGTCCTGCTCGCGCCGCGCTTCTTCCGCATCGTCCGCGCCGAGACGCTCGGGCTGGTCGGCGCGCAGTACGTCGAGGCCGCCGACCTCCTGGGCTCCTCCCGGCTGCGCGTCCTGCGCGTCCACATCGTGCGCAAGATCCTGCCCACGGTTGCCGTCACCTCGGCGACGACGATGGCGGAGGCGCTGCTCGCGGTCTCGGCGCTCTCGTTTCTCGGGCTTGGCCCGCCCGCCCCGGCTGCGACCTGGGGCGGCATGCTCGCCGACGACGTGACGTACCTGTCGCAGGACGCCTATGCGGCGATCTGGCCGGGCCTCGCCATCATGATCACGGTTGCCGCGCTGAACGCGATCGCCGACGGCGTCCGGGACGGGACGTCCGCGTCCGCCACCTCGGCCGAGCCGGGCCGCCGCCGGCTCCTGCCCGCGCCGAAGACGCTCGCGGAGAGGAGCGGCCATGCCGTCTGAATCGGTCGCTGTCGTCCCGCGGCGTGGCGAGCAACGCGCGCCGGAGCGCGAGCGCCTGCTGCGCGTGGACGACCTGCATGTCGGCGTGCCGCTGCACGGCGGGGGTCGTGGCGAGGCCGTGCGCGGGGTGTCGTTCGAGGTCGGCCGCGGTGAGGCCGTCGGGCTCGTCGGTGAGTCGGGCAGCGGCAAGACGCTGACCTGCCGTGCCGTTCTCGGCGTCCTTCCGGGCGGGGTCGAGATCACCCGCGGAGGCATCTCCTTCGGCGAGCGCCGGCTCGATCGCCTCACGCGGCGCCAGTGGGAAGACGTCCGCGGCAGGCGCATCGGCGCGATCTTCCAGGACCCCACCTCGTTCCTCAACCCGTCGCTGACGGTCGGGAGCCAGCTCGCCGAGGTGCTGCGGGTCAAGGGCGGGCTCGAGCGGGGAGACGCTCGCCGGCGTGCGGTCGAATTGCTCGACCTGATGGGGATCCACCATCCCGAGTACGTCTACGACCAGGTGCCCGCCCAGCTCTCGGGCGGGATGCTCCAGCGCGTCATGATCGCGATCGCCGTCTCGTGCGACCCCGAGCTCGTGGTCGCCGACGAGGCCACCACCGCGCTCGACGTCACGACCGAGCGCGAGGTCATCGATCTTCTGCGTGCGCTGCGCCACCGCATCGGCATCTCGGTGCTGATGGTCTCGCACGATCTCCCGGTGGTCGCGGAGCTGTGCGACAGGATCGTCGTTTTCTATGCCGGCGAGGTCGTCGAGGAAGGGCCGGTCGAGCAGATCGTCAGCCAGCCCCGGCATCCGTACACCCGGGCGCTCCTGCGCGCCGCCTCGCTGGGGGACGGCGATCATCGAAGCCTCGACGTGATTCCGGGCCAGCCTCCGTCAGTCGGTGCTCGCATCCCCGGCTGCCGCTTCGCGGGCCGCTGCGACCACGCGATCGACGCGTGCACGGCCACTCCCGTGGCGCTGCGCCGCCTGGACGCCGAGCGCTCCGCCCGCTGCGTACGCGCTGAGGAGCTCGCTCGACCCGAGGAGGCCGTCGCGTGAGCGCTTCGGCCAGGGTGCTGCGCGTCGAAGGCCTCCGCGTGCGCTTCGCGCCGAGCACGAAGGCTGCGCGCGAGAGCGCGGTCGGCGACGTGCTTGCAGGGGTCGACTTCGCGGTCGAGGTCGGCGAGATCGTGGGCGTGATCGGCGAGACGGGCTCGGGAAAGACGACGCTCGCACGCGCCGTCACCGGGCTGATCCCACCCGCCGGCGGCTCGATCCGCTTCGAGGGGCGCGAGGTCGGCGGCCTGCGAGGGCGCGAGCGGCGGTCGTTCCGGCGCGCCGGCGGCATCCAGCTCGTATTCCAGGATCCGCTGCGCTCGCTCGACCCCGACCTCGTCGTCGAGGAGATCGTGGCCGAGGGCCTGGCCGTGCGCGGTGAGCGAAGTGCCTCTGCGCGCCGCGTCGCCGTCGCGCGCGCGCTCGAGCTGGTCGGACTCGATCCGGCGCTGGCCGCGCGCAGGCCGGGGGAGATCTCGGGTGGTCAGCGCCAGCGCGTCGCCATCGCCCGTGCCGTCATCCTCGAGCCGCGCCTCCTGATCTGCGACGAGCCGGTCAGCGCACTGGACGCCTCCAATCGCAACTACATCCTGCGCACCCTGCGCGACCTGCGTGACCGCATCGGCCTCGCCCTCGTCGTGATCTCGCACGATCTCGGCAGCCTGGCGGGCGTCGCCGACCGGGTCGTCGTGCTGTATCGCGGCCGGATCGTCGAGGAGGGCCCGATCGGCGAGGTCTTCAACGATCCGCGCCACCCGTACACCGCCTTGCTCGTGGCGTCGGCGCCGCATGTCAGCCGCGCACGCCTCGGGTTCGACCTCGAGCCGGACCAGGTACGCCGGTCGCCGAGCGTCGCGGCCGGGCCTGGCGCGCCCGGTTGCGTCTTCGAGTCGCGCTGCCGCTTCGCCACCCCGGAATGCCGGGCTGCCGAGCCCCCGGAGCGAGAGGTCGAACGCGGCCGCCGTGTCGCCTGCTTCCACGCCGCCACCTGGCCGCACGACGCTCGTCAGACAGAGAGGGTCTCCGCATGACCGCTGTCCATTCCCCGCTTGCGACGGCGCTCGGCGCCGTGGCGGTGACCGGCAACCCGCGCCCTGACTCGCGCACGGCGGCGATCGCCGGGCACGTCGCTCGACGGCTCGCGGTCGCGCTCGCTGGCGAGGACGCCACCGTCGTGGAGTTCGATCTTGCCGATCCGGCGCTCTCCCACGACGCCGCGCGCTCGCTCCTCCGCGGAGCAGGGCTCGCGGTGATCGCGAGCCCGACCTACAAGGCGACCTACAGCGGTCTGCTCAAGGGCTTCCTCGACGGGCTTCCGAACGACGCCCTCGCGGGCATCGTCGCCGTCCCGCTGATGGTCGCCGGCGACCGCGGGCACGCACTCGCGGTCGAGCTGCACCTGCGCCCCCTGCTGGCCGAGCTGGGCGCCTTCACCCCGCCGCGCGGCCTGTTCTTCGAGGAGCGCTCGCTGCTCGAGCCGGATGCCGTCCTCGATCCGTGGCTCGAGCGGTCGCTGCCGGTGCTCGCCGCCCTCGTCGCCGTCGCGGGGCCGCGATGAGCGCTTCCGTCAGCTTGCGCGAGGCGATGAGCCGCTTCCCGACAGGCGTCTCGATCGTCACGACCCGCGACTCGGACGGCCTGCTCTACGGCACGACGGCCAACGCGCTGACCTCGGTGTCGCTCGATCCGCCGTTGCTGCTGGTCTGCCTGGCGCACACGAGTCGCACCCTGGCCGCCCTCCGCACGAGCGGCGCGTTCGGCGTGAACCTGCTCGGAGCCGGCGCCGAGCAGGTTGCGCGCGGCTTCGCGCGGTCGGGCGCGAGCGAGGCGTGGGACGGCGTCGAGCACGCCGCGGGCCCGAGCGGCAGCCCGCTTTTCCGTGGCGCGCACGCCGCCATCGAATGCGAGGTCGATGCGATGCACGCGGCGGGCGACCACGACATCGTGCTCGGGCGCGTCGTGCACGTCGCCGTCGAGGAGGACGGGGGCGATGCGCTGCTCTGGTTCCGCTCGGCGTTCGGCTCGGCCGGCGATCCGCGCGCTGCGACGGCCAATCACTGATGCATATAAAGGGGTCAGACCCCTTTATATGCAGGTCACAGAGGGGAAAGAGGAATGGCAGATCGACAACTCAAGTTCGGAGCCGCGCTGCTCGGCGTCGGCGGCCCCGGGCAGCACGACACCTGGCTCAGCCCGGAGATCCCGGGCGACGCAAGCGTCGACATCGGCTGGTACGCCGAGCGCGCGCGAGAGCTCGAGGACGCCAGGTTCGACTTCGTCTTCATCGTCGACAGCCAGTTCATCACGCCCGATTCGCCGCCCCACTACCTCAACCGGCTCGAGCCGCTGACGCTGCTCTCGGCGCTCGCGGTCACGACGAGCCGCATCGGCCTCGTGGGGACGATCACGACGTCGTTCAACTCGCCCTTCAACGTCGCGCGGCGCCTCGGCTCGCTCGACGTGATCAGCCGCGGGCGGGCCGGCTGGAACGTCGTCACGAGCGGCGACAGCGGCACCGCGGGCAACTACAGCCTCGACGAGCACTACGACTACGCCACGCGCTATGGCCGCGCGCTCGAGCACGTGACGGTCGCGCGCGGCCTCTGGGACTCCTACGAGGACGACGCGTTCCCGCGCGACAAGGAGCGCGAGGTCTTCTTCGACCGCTCGCGCCAGCACGCCCTGAACCATCGCGGAGAGCACTTCTCGGTCGTCGGCCCGCTCAACCTCGAGCGCTCGCCGCAAGGCCATCCGGTGATCTTCCAGGCCGGCGACTCGGAGGAGGGGCGCGAGCTCGGGGCGCAGGTCGGCGAGGGGATCTTCACGATCGCGCGCTCGTTCGAGGAATCCCAGGTGTTCTCGAGCGAGATGAAGCAGCGCGCCGTCGCCAAGGGGCGCGCGGCCGACGACATCCTGATCTTCCCTGCGCTCTCCGTCCGGCTTGCCGACAGCGACGAGGAGGCCTGGAGGCTCGTCGAGCAGACGGCGCGCGCGAAGGACTTCTCGAAGAGCCTTGCGCAGCTCGGGCGGCCGTTCGGGTGGCACGACTTCTCGCAGTACGACCTGGACGCGCCCTTCCCCGACGTGGACGGGATCGCGGAGAAGAGCTTCCGCACGCAGGCCGAGGACATCGTCAGGGTCGCCCGGGAGCGCGCTCTCACGTTGCGCGAGACGGTCGAGTACGTCGACCGCATGTACCGGACGCCGTTCGCGGGAACGCCGGAAACGGTGGCGGGCGAGCTCGAGCGCTGGTTCACCGGAGGGGCCGCGGACGGCTTTATCCTCATGGTGAACCTGCCGAGCGAGCTTCGGCGGTTCACCGCGGAGGTGCTCCCGATCTTGCAGGCGCGCGGCCTGTTCCGCACGGACTACGAGTCCGGCACGCTGCGTGGCAATCTCGGCCTCGGGGTGCCCGAGAACGTGCATACCGCCGCGCGCGCCGCGGCCCAGCGCACCCAAGCGGAGCGTGCAGAGGAGGGTGCTCTGCGATAGGCGGTGTCATCCCCGCGAAAGGCCATTAGGCTGGTGTGGCCTCAGAACGTCTGAGCTCCGTGCGTGGATGGCCCTGGTGGAGCTTCTCCTTGATATCGCAACGTGGTCTGCGCTCGTCGCTGCAGTGGTTCTGCTCGTCGAGATCGCCATCTGGCTCAACCCGAGGGACTGAGGCGAGGGCCTCCGCCGACGCCTCCAATAGTCTCTCGCGAATGGCCGTGCACGGTATACCTGAGAGCCTCGGCGCCTTCGCGATCGGGTACGACCAGCGTGACCGTGCTCGCCTGCACACGCTCTGGGACGAGATCATCAGTTCGAATCGCTGGTCTCAGGGGCCTGTCGTCGAGGCCTTCGAAGCGGCCTGGGAGGCCTGGAACGGCTTGCCGTCCGTCGCCACGGCGAGTTGGTCGGGAGCGGCGCTGGCGGCGCTCGAGTTCGCGGGCGTGCGCGGGGCGAAGGTGCTGTGCCCTTCGAACACGTTCATGGCCACGCCACTGGCGGCGCACGCGGCGGGCGCCGAGGTGGTGTTCGTGGACTGCAACCGCAACGATCTCTGCGCGTCGTTTGCGGACTTCGAGGCCAAGGCGGCAGCCCACCGGCCGCGCGCGGCGTTCCTCGTGCACATCGGGGGGCACATCGCGTTCGATGTCGAGCGCATCGCCGCGTTCTGCCGCAGCGAGGGCATCTTCCTGATCGAGGACTGCGCGCACGCGCACGGAGCGTCGTTCCACGGGCGCCGGGCGGGTATGTGGGGTGACGCCGGCATCTGGTCGTTCGCGGCCACGAAGACGATCTCCACGGGTGAGGGCGGGATGCTCGTCACCGCCGACGACGATCTCCTCGGCTTCGCGCGTGCCTACCGCGACTACGGCAAGCCCGACTACGCGCGGCCCGGGCTGAACCTGCGGATGAACGAATTCACGGCCGCGCTTGGCCTCGTCGGCGCGGAGCGGCTGGAGGAGATCGTCGCCTGGAAGAACGCGGCTGCTCGCCGCTGGCTCGATCCCGAGCATCCTACCCGCCTGCAGCTGCCACCCGGCATGGTGTCCGGGCTGTACAAGTACATCGTCTTCGATCGGATCCCGCGGTCGACCGGCAAGGTCTACGACATGCCCTGCCATCGCATCATGGGCCAGAGCGTGGATCTTCCGAACAGCGATTGGGTGGCGGCGAATCACTGGTGCGTGCCGCTGTACTATCAAGCGTCGCCTGAGGGGGCGGAAGAAGGGACGGACGTGTGAGAGTTCTCGTCACCGGCGGTTCGGGCTTCATCGGCTCGCACGTCGTCGACCGCTTGCTGGCTCATGGGCACCAGCCCCTGATCTTCGACCTCGTGCACTCGCGCACACACGACTCGAGCGCGGTGGCGTGCATCACCGGTGACATCCTCGACGGGTCGTCTCTGCGCGAGGCCATGAGGTCCTGCGACGGCGTGATCCACCTTGCCGCGGTCGCGGACGTGAACCAGGTCGCCCTGGACCCGCTGCGGGCGGAGCTCGTCAACACGCGTGGCACCGCCGTCGTGCTCGAGGCCGCGCGGGACGAGGAGATCCGGCACATCGTCTACGGCAGCACGATCTGGGTCTACGGCAACGCGCCCGGTGCTCAGGCACTCGACGAGGACGTCCTGCTTGCTTCTCCCGACCATTTCTATACGGCGACGAAGCTGGCCGGGGAGATGTACTGCCGCTCGTACGGGCGCATGTTCGGCCTCGCGCCGACGATCTTGCGGTTCGGCATCCCGCACGGGCCGCGCGCACGGGCGGCCACCGTGGTCGCGACGTTCGTGGCGCGGGCGCTCGCCGGCGAGCCGATCAGCGTCAACGGCGACGGCAGCCAGGCGCGCCACTTCGTCTATGTCGAGGACCTTGCCGACGGCATCGTCGCGGCGCTCGCCGAGGATGCCCGCGGGCACACCTACAACCTCGTCGGCGACGAGGTCGTGAGCGTCCGGGAAATCGCGGGGATCGTGCGCGCTCTGGTCGGCGATGTCGACATCTGCCACGCGCCCGGGCGGCTCGGCGATCTCGGACAGGTGCGCATCTCGTCGGAGCGGGCGCTCGCCGAGCTCGGCTGGCGAGCGACGACAACCTTCGCCGACGGCGTCGCGCGCTACCTGGAATGGCTGGCCGGGACGAACGGCAGTGCGAGCGCTCCGACGGTCTCGAAGATCAACGGGAGCGCCGCGACCGTCCTGCGCCACGAGTCCGGCGCGCTGTAGTGGTCGGCGTCATGCAGGAGCACGACGTCGCCACCGCCGAGCTTGCCCACAGCGCGCTGCGCGATCCCCCCTGGCGTCTCGCGGGCACCCCAATCGCGTCCCCACGCGGACCAGAGCAGGGGCTGCCAGCCACGTTGCCGGACGAGCCGGAGCGCACCGCTCGAGAACACTCCATAGGGCGGCCGGTACAGGCTCGGCTCGCGTCCGGTGGCTGCGGCGATGACGTCGTACGCACGGTCGAGATCGCTCGCCAGCGATGCGACCCGACGCCGTAGCAGGAGGCGGTGGATGTAGCCGTGGACGCCGACCTCGTGGCCGGCCTCGGCGATCTGGGCGGCGACCTCGGGCCATCGCGCGACTTGCTCGCCGACGAGGAAGAACGTCGCGGTCGCGCCTGCGGCGTCGAGCGCCTCGAGCACGGCCGGAGTGCCTTGCGGATGCGGGCCGTCGTCGAAGGTCAGCGCGACACCCGTGGAAGTCGCCAGCCGGCAGGGGATGCCGAGGCGCTCGGCGATGCCGGGCACGAGCGGGGCCGGGGCAGGCCACGTCCATCCGGCGGCGCCGGCGAGGCCGATCGCGGCAAGGGCCTTGCGTGGCATTAGTGGCTGCGGTGGCGCTGAGCGGCCGCGAGCACGAACGAAGCGGCGGAGGGGAGGTTCGCGAAACGCGGATCGGGCCGCCGTACCCGATCGAGTGCGCGTTCGAGTGCGTCTCCGAGCTCGCTTCGCGAGCCGACGACGGCCGCGAGGCCGAAGCGGCGGAGAGCGGCATCGTTGCGGCGGATGTGGCCGCGTCCCCACCCGAACGAGATCGCGGCGCAGCCGCGCATCGTGGCTTCGAGGACGGTGAGCCCGCAGGTCGAGTGCACGAGGACGTCCGCGGCTGCCATCCATTCGGGCATGTGCTCCGTGTAGCCCTCGACGCGCACGCGCGGCTCGCCCGCGAAGCGTGCTGCGACGCGCCCCCGCAGCGCAGCGTTGTGCCCGCAGAGGCAGACGACTCGAGTGACGCGATCCACGGCGAGGGCGGACTGAACGGCTCCCGCCACGTCGCCGACGCCCCAGCCTCCGCCGGAGACGAGCACGATCGCTCCCTGCTCGGGCAGGTCGAGAGCCCGCCGGGCATCGGCAGCGTCCCGCGGCTCCCGGAATTCCGGCCGCGTGAAGCCGTGCACGCAATGGATCTCGGTGGCGGCGCCCGCGATCCGCCGAACCTCCGGGATCGACTCGGGGTGGGTGACGAGATGGACGTCGATGCCGCGACTTGCCCAGTAGTCGAGCGCCGCGAGATCGGTGATCGCCGCACAGACCGGAATCTCCAGCCGGCCCGCGCGGCGCAGGCGCCCGAGCACCTCGGTCATGTTGGGATAGGTACAGACGATGACATCGGGGTCGACCTCCGCGATCAGTCGCAGGAGGCCGGGTGCGCTGTTGCGCGTCAGGAGCGCCTGCGTGGCGCGTCGCGTCGGAGGGCACTCCGCGAAGAGCCAGAAGCCGATGTCCCAGATGACCTGGAAGCGGTAGAAGACGATGCCCGGCGCATCCGCGCTCATGGTCTTGACGATGCCGCCGATCGCAGCCAGCGCGTCCCTGGTGACGACCTCCGCAGCGGGGTGCTCCGCGCGCAGTTGCGCGGCGAGGGTCTGCGCGGGCTCGTCGTGTCCGGCCCCCACGCTGGCGGTGAGGATCAGAACTCGCGGTGCTGCATTCGGCGCTCGCTGGGGCGGCTTCGCTTCGCAGAGAGAGGCCGTGACGAGTCTCCGTTCACGGTGCGCGATTCTACTCCGCGGGGCCGGCGACTCCGCCGTATGATCGGCGGCGATGAGCACGCGCCACGCTGGTCGAGCGGACGCAGGGACCGTGTCCGGTGCAGTCCTCGACGCCGCGGTCGACGACCTCGCGCGGCGCTTCCGCGCCGCACTCGAGCCGCCGGCCGCCGCTGCCGTCACCCTCGACCCCGCCGAGCTGCACGCGCGCTTCGCCGAGCCCCTACCGCAGCGGGGCCAACCGCTCGAGGGCATCCTCGCGGAGCTCGAGGCGAAGTCGCGCGACGGCCTCGCGGGCGGCACCGGCGGGCGCTACTTCGGCTACGTGACCGGGGCCGCGCTGCCTGCCGCCGCGATCGTCGAGGCGTGGACGGCGGCGGTCGACCAGAACGTCGGCATGTGGCCGCTCGGGCCCGCCGCCGTCGAGCTGGAGCTGGTCACGATCGGCTGGCTCGCTGACCTGCTCGGGTTTCCGGCCGAGTCGGGCTACTTCGGCTCCGGCGCCACGATGGCGAATACGGTCGCCCTCGCGGTCGCCCGGCACGCGTTCGGCAAGCGGCATGGCGTCGACGTGATGCAGCAGGGCGTGCGCGCCCTGCCGGAGCTGGCCGTGTACGGGAGCGAGGAGCTCCATCTCTCGGACCACAAGGCCCTGCGCACACTCGGCCTCGGCTCGGGGTGCGTTCGCGCCATCCCCATCGATGAGCGCTACGCGATGCGCGTGGACTCCCTGCGCGATGCGATCCGCGCCGACCGCGCGGCCGGGATCGAGCCCGCGATCGTGATCGCCCAGGCGGGCTCGGTGAACACCGGCGCGTGCGACCCGCTGGCCGAGATCGCCGACGTGTGCCGCCGCGAGGGCCTCTGGCTCCACGTGGACGGTGCCTTCGG
>JALYLC010000213.1 GCA_030774435.1 Actinomycetota bacterium | reverse complement strand
ACAGACCATCTGCAGCTGTCGCGTCTCCACACCCGAGCGCTCAAGTCCCATAGCCATAACCCGACCATAGGACCCCCACCGGACGAAGCTCTTTGACACGCTCCTAGGCGTCGTACTCGCCCTGCCCCTGAACTCCACGGCGCAGGCCGACATCGCGCCGATACCCAGGCCCGACGCGCCGAAGAAGGTCCGCTCGCCGAAGCCGAAGCCGAACACGCATCCAGCGGTGCAGCAGCAACCCCAGCAGCGGCAGCCGGTGACGAGTCCGTCCGTCGCGACGAGCACACCCCCAGCGCGCACCAGGAAACCCGCACCCGTGGTCTCAACGGGCGGGCGCGAAAAGCCGCCGATCGCGCCCGCCGTCAGCACAGGTGGCCGCATTCATCCGGCATTGCCGCCGGCGCGAACCGCCAAGATCGTCCCGACGAGGTTAGCGGAGGTCGGCCATGAGTCGCTGCCGAGTTACGAGGTGTGGCCGTCCTGGTTGCTCGCCGTACTTGCGCTTCTGGCCTGCGCCGAGGCCTTCCTGCTCGTCCGCCTCGCGCGGCCTCTGCCCGTGAGGAGTCCCAGCAGCGCACCGAGCGCCGCTGACACTCCCACGAGCAAACCCCACAGCGCCGCCGGAAGGCCACCGCAGTCCCCCGAAAGCGCATGACCTCTGCGTGCGCGCGGGACGGGGTCTGCTTCGTTCAGGGAACGGCGACTCGGGCTTCGGCTGCCATCTGGTGGTGAAATCCCCCCTTAGGTGTCGCCCACCCGCGGTGCTATACCCGGCGGGCCGCCGCAATCGACGAGGGAGGACATCATGCCCAGGAAGTTGACCCTATGGATGGTGCCGGTCGTGCTCGGCGCGATCGCGTTGAGCGCCGGATCGCTCGCTTCAGCCTCGGCAAATCACGGCTTCAACAAGACTGTGCGGCTGACATTCATCGAGAAGTCGACAGCAGGCACGTTCGTCGACGTCGACAAAAGCGGAGGGCCGAGTATTGGGGACGAGTTCGTCTTCCAGTCCGACCTGTTGGATCCCACCACGCATGCCAAGGTCGGCACGACCGAGGGCCACTGCATGGTGGTCACGGCCTCGGGAGACTTGAGCGACTGTGATGCAAGCGGGATTCTCGCTGACGGCCAGATTCGCGTGGCGGGAGCGAGCTCTAACGCGAACGTCACCGTTCTGGCCGTGACCGGCGGCACCGGCGCCTACCGCAACGTCAGTGGGCAGATCACGATCGAGACCATCGACGATACGACGTCCAAGGACACGCTCGAGCTCACAGGAGTGCGGCGCTAAGCCTCGATCCACCGGCAGTAGGTCTTTGAGGGTCGTCGGTGGGCGCTGGGGTTGTTTGTGGTGGTGGAGATCACCTGTGGTCGCGTGGAGCGCTCGCGATTGTTGTTGCAGAGCGCGGCCAGCGACTGTCGAGCGCTTGTTGTCTCGCGCGGGGCGGGCTGCGCCGTCTCGGGTGGGCCGGGGGTATTTGACAGCTGAGTTGTGAGGCGTGCGGGGTCGCTCAGCAGAGTCGCGGCAGGCTGCGTAGGCGGGTGAGGCATTCGATCCAGGCGTCGTGCCAGGGCCAGCGGGCGGGCAGGCGTAGGGTGATGCGGCGGCCGTGGCGGACGAGCCGGCCGGGCACGATGAGCAGGCGCCGCCGGAGCGTCGCTTGGGCTTGCGGGGTGGCGTGTTTGAGGCCCAGCAGCGCGACCCAGCGCGCGAGGTTGGCGGCCAGCGCCGCGATTACGCACCAGGCGGCGTTGGCGGGGTAGTGGCCGCTTGGCAGATGCCGGAGCGCGGAGTCTTTGTGGTCGCGGATGGCGAGCTCGACGACGGCGTGCTGGCGATGCTCTGCCTCGACCAGTTCGAGTGCTTCTGTGCGGTTGGTGATGAAGGCGTGGTGGCGCCAGTCGGGCCAGAGCGCGGCCTGCGCGCCGATCAGGCGTGTGCGGCGCACGACCAGGCGCCGCTCGCCAAGCAGCGTCTCGGCGATCTCCGCGACGCCCGTTGCCGGGTAGCCGGCGAGGCGCTGCCAGGCCGCCTCAGGGATCTGCTCGATCACCGCCGCGGACGTGCGGCAGCAGGGTCACGCCGATCGAGTAGCGCACCGTGTGCCGCTCGAGCGCGCCGATCGTGTCGTACGACCAGAAGCCCGAGTCGGCCCGCAAGAGGATCTCGCCTGTGGCGCCGGCGCGGCGCACGCGCGCGATCAGCTCGTCGACGAAGCGCTTGGCGCCGCGCTGGGTGTTGGCCGAGCCTTTGCGCAGACGGATGTGCAGCGTCTCGAGCGTGTCTGAGCGCGTCGCGATGATCGGGTGGTAGCCAAGGCGGTGGGTGTAGCCGTAGGCCGCGCCCTGCTTTTTGGCGCCATGGACCTCGCACACAAACGAGTCGACATCAATCACGAGGCGCTCCGATCCGGGCCCGGCGCCGGCCTGCCAGGCGCGCCGCAGCGCCTCGCCGAGCACACGATCGAGCTGTGACGCACATGCCCGAAGCTGAAACTACGCAGGAACGTCCCCAGCGTCGAGGGCGCCAGCACACGATGGCCGAGCACGCGACTGGTCTCGCCCGCTCGCAGCACATCGCAGTCGTCGATCGAGTCCGCACCGAGCAGCATCGCAGACACCAGTGAGAGCACCTTCGCGCCCGCGCGCGCCGCGCCCGACCCCTCACGGAGCCGTACCGTCTCGTCGATCAGCCGCTCCAGCCCGAGCCGCACAGCGAGCGTCGCAGCGAGCAGCAAACCAGCGTTTGCGACCACCCGCGGATCATCAAAACGCGGCTCCATCCGGTCCAGATCGCGTCCACCCCGCCCTCTAGCATCCGTCACCATCCGGGTGACCTCCTGAGCGCAGGACCCGCGGCTGCGGCTACAGCCCGTCTTGCCTGCTCAGGAGGTCATTCTGATAACTACCTCGGACGCCCCACCCAACTCAAAACGGTGAATCCAGGCTAAGCCTCAATCCACCGGGGGGTTGGTCTTTGAGGGTCGCCGCTGGGCGTTCGGGCTGTTTGTGGTCGTGGAGAGCGCCTGTATCGCGTGATTGATTCAGTGATGGTCGCCGGAGGCGCTGTCAGCGGCCGCTGGGCGCTGGTCGTCTCGTGTGGGGGCGGGCTGCGCCGTCGCGGGCGGCGGGGGTGTTCGGGAGCTGGGTTTGTGGGACGTGATGCGCGGCTCAGCGGAGCTGTGGGAGGCCGCGGAGGCGTGTGAGGCATGCGATCCAGGCGCTCTGCCAGGGCCAGCGCGCGGGCAGGCGTAGGGTGATGCGGCCGGCGTGGCGGACGATGCGGCCGGGTACGGCGAGCAGCCGGCGGCGCAGGGTGGCTTGGGCTTGCGGGGTGGCGTGTTTGAGTCCCAGCAGCGCGACCCAGCGGGCGAGGTTGGCGGCCAGCGCCGCGATCACACACCAGGCGGCGTTGGCGGCGTAGTGGCCGCTTGGGAGGTGGCGGAGCGGGCCGTCTTTGTGGTCGCGGATGGCGACTCGCCGAGCACGCGGTCGAGCTGACGCACATGCCCGAAGGTGAAGCTGCGCAGGAACGTCCCGAGCGTCGATGGCGCGAGCACGCGGCTCGTCTCGCCCGAGCGCAGCACGCCGCAGTCATCGATCGAGTCCGCGCCGAGCAGCATCGCGTGCACAAGCGAGAGCACTTTCGCGCCCGCCCGAGCCGCGCCCGACCTGTCAGGAAGCCTCACCGCCTCGTCCACCAGGCGCTCCAGCCCGAGCCGCTCGGCGAGCGTCGAGGCGAGCAGCAAACCGGCGTTTGCGACCACGCGCGGATCGTCGAAACGGGGCTCGATCCGGTCCAGATCACGTCCGCCGAGCCCTCTAGCATCCGTCACCATCCGGGTGACCTCCTGAGCGCAGGACCCGCGGCTGCCGCTACAGCCCGTCTTGCCTGCTCAGGAGGTCATTCTGATAGCCCCATCGGACGCCCCACCCAGCTCAAAACGGTGAATTGAAGCTAAGGCGCCTCGACGTA
>JALYLC010000212.1 GCA_030774435.1 Actinomycetota bacterium | reverse complement strand
AAGATCGCGCCGACGATGAACGCTCCGATCCGCCAGCGGCGCGCGAGAGCGGCGCCGAGCGCCGTCAAGATCACGAGCGCCGGGATCGCCGGGATGTCGCCGATCGACGACGCCACATAGGACGCATCATTCAGCGAGGAAGTGCGGTGGCGAGCGAACCATCCGTTCGCCAACTCGTCGGTGTGCCCGATGGCGTGAAACGGCAGGAGCACATCCACGAGCAGGAATCCCACGCCGATCGCCGCCGCCGCGAGTACGAGGTAGCCGAGCAACGTCGCCAGGCAGAACACGGCGATCGGCGAACGGTGCACACGCGCAGCCATGGTGCTCGCGGGCGTGTGCGGGCGCACGTCGAGTATCGGCGTGGGATACCCGTCGTCGCGTTGGCGTACCCGGGAACTGTCGTTCTTCGCCCAGGTTGGCTCGGCGGCTGGGCTCATCACTTGGTTTGCCCGGATGGCCGCTAGGAGAAACGTACGGGAGTCGCTTGCCGCAAGCCGGCGGCGTCTGCACTCGATGCCCGTACTCGTCCTCATCCTCTTCGCGCTCGCCTCCGGTGCCCTCGTCACAATGGCTTCGTACCGGTTTGCGCCGCCGCAAGGTGCGACAGCGGTGGCCGCGGCCACCGTCGCGCAGGCCGCCGACCGGACCGGACGCCGGCGAGCCTGGCGCCGCGCCCGAATGGATGCCAGCGTGCTGACCGGAGTCGCCCTCACCGCAGCCGTCGGGGCGGTGATCGCCGGAGGGCTCGTCATCGCGCTGCTCGCCTACCTCGTGCGCGGCGACCCGACGCTGCATTCCCTCGACACCAGCGCAGCGAGGTGGGGCAACCAGCATGCAACACACCTCACCACGCGCATCCTCTACCTGATTACCGACCTCGGCGACTGGCCGGTCGTGCCCGCAGTCGCGATCGCGATCGGACTCCTTGAGCTGCGCCGCGCACCGAACCGCTACCTCGTGCCATTCCTGCTGGTAGTCATCCTCGGCGACCAGCTGATCACAACCGTGATCAAAGGCGCGATCGACCGCGCCCGGCCCACGTTCAACCCGATCGCCGCGACGCTCGGCCCGTCATTCCCCAGCGGCCACTCGTCCACCGCGGCCTCGTTCTACGCCGCTCTCGCTCTCATCCTCGCCCGCAAGCGCAGCCCGCGCGCCCGTGCACTGTTCACGGGCCTGGCGGCGGCAATCGCCGTCGCCGTCGCGTCCAGCCGCGTCCTCCTCGACGTGCACTGGCTCTCCGACGTCATCGCCGGCGTCTCGCTCGGCTGGGCCTGGTTCGCGCTCTGCGCGATCGCATTCGGCGGCCGCCTCCTCCGCTTTGCCGCGCCCCTGCAGCCGGACACCCCGGCTGCTGCCGAGGCCGAGGCGACACGCGTGCAGGCGCCGCATCGTCCCAGCGAGGTGTGAGCCGGACGCCATCGGGGCAAGTCTCTCCTATGAACGCTAACCCCGTACCCCGGAACGCGACCGCTTTCACCGAGACGCACCTCTTTGAGGCGTTGGCGCGCGCGGGGTACGCGGCCCGTGGCGTGATCTACGCCATGATCGGGCTCCTCGCAATCCGCCTCGCCGAAGGCATCGGGACGGCGCGGCCAAACCAGCAGGGCGCGATGAGCAAGATCGCCCACCAGCCCTTTGGCCACGCATTGCTCATACTGCTGGCGATCGGTCTCGGCGGCTACGCGCTCTGGCGCTTCACTCAGGCGCTGGTCGGACACACGCCCGAATACGGGCAGCACAGCGCGATGGACCGCCTCGGCGCGCTCGGCAGCGGCTTCGCCTACGCAGCATTCTGCGTGCTCGCGATCAGCGTTCTCCGTGGAACCGCCGGCAACTCATCAGCGAAGCCGAAGACGACGACGGCCGGCGTCCTGCAGTGGCCAGCGGGACGCGAGCTCGTCGCCGCTGCGGGGATTCTCTTCCTCGGCATCGCCGCCTACCAGGCCTACCTCGGGCTCAGCAAGAAGTTCCTCCACTACTCCAAGACGGGCCAGATGAGCCGCGGCGTCCTCGACGCTTTCACGAAGATCGGCGTCGCCGGGCTCGTCGCACGAGCGGTCGCATTCGCGTTGATCGGCATCTTCGTCCTCAAGGCCGCCATCAACTACACGCCCCGAGACGCCGTCGGCATCGACGGCGCCCTCGTCCGGTTGACCAACCACGCCTACGGCACCGCAGCGCTCATCGTCGTTGCGAGCGGGCTCATGCTTTTCGGCGTGTACTCCATCGCAGACGCGCGCTACCGCAAGATCTAACTAGAAGACCCGGTCTCTCCTTCCGGGGCCGGTGCGGGCGCGCACGACGACCACGGAGCGCACCCGCCTATCCGCCAAGCGCTTCGGGCTTCGCGGGAGTCGGCTAGGGTCGCAGCGCGGGCTCGGCTGGGCGCTCTCGCACAGGCGTGTCCCCTCGGGTCACGCGCGATAGGCGGAGCGGCGTCGGCGTGCTGTTCGAGGCGCTCCTCGGCGTCGCGCATCGACTCTTGCGAGGTTTCGTGCTTGGCCGGCAAGGGAATCATCCACCGGCTGCTTTGACTCGGGCCTTCCTCAAGCAAGGGACGCCCTCATGGGTATCAGCGTCAGTCTCGTCCTCATCGCCGCCGGGGCCATCCTCAAGTGGGCGGTCACGGCGACGACCTCAGGCATCAATCTCGGCACAGTCGGCATCGTCCTCATGATCGTCGGAGCCGTCGGGCTGCTGCTCTCTCTGGTCTTCTGGTCGAGCTGGGGCGGGTTCGGCAGTCGCGCCGGCGCGACGACCACAGTCGTGCGCGACGAGCCAACCACACTTCGCTAAGCAGGCGTACACTCCGCTACGGGAGTGATCGACAGAAGGTGGCTGGGTGGATCGCTTGGCCGACGTCGGCGCGCGAGGCCCCCAAGGGTAGAATTCTCGCCACCCTTCTCTATTGGGAGGATCTCATGGCTGGAAGCGACGAAGGACAAGGTCCCGTGAAGCCGAGCGAGCAGCGCGGCGGCAGGACGCCAGACGAGGCCGAGGTTCGCGAGAAGGGTCAGTGGGCAGGTTCCGCGGCTGAAGGCATGGTGCCCGCGGAGCTCGGTGGATCTGATGCGCCGCGCGAGTTGCTGGGGGATGATCCGGAGCTCGGGAGTTCGGTGCTGGGGAGGACGACCGGATCGGACGAGCCGGCGACCGAGGACGGCGTCGATCTGAGCGGCGGCGAGAATGCGGACGCGACTGCTGACGGTGGCCCGGAAGTGCGCGATGGCGAGGAGCCCGCACTGAAGGACGCTGTCACCGCGCAGCTCCAAGCCGACAAGCTCCGAGCTGAGAGGGCGTCGGCCGACTAGCGTCTCGCCTTCGCGTCGTTCACGAACCCGTCCGTAGCCTGCCTCATTCTCGCGAGACAGCGCTCGTGCGGATTTCAGCTGGGGTCGAGTTGACCCGTCAGGTGGTTGTGGAGGGTGGCGGCGTCGGCTGAGAGGGCGGCGCTGAGGGCGTGGCGGGCTGGCGATCGCGGTCGCGATGCGCGCCTGCCTGGCCGGTCACCGCGTGCTCTTCGCGACCGCTACCGAATGGGTCGCACGACTCCAGGAAGCGAAGAAGCAGGGCCGGCTCGAAGACGAGATCCGCCGCCTCAACCGCTACCCGCTGCTGGTCGTCGACGAGGTCGGCTACATCCCTTTCGACGCCGACGCCGCAAACCTCATGTTCACGCTCGTGTCAGCCCGCTACGAACGGGCATCGCTGATCGTGACCTCCAACAAGCCCTTCAGCGAATGGGGCGGCATCTTCGGCGACGACGTGACCGCCGCCGCCATGATCGACCGGCTCGTCCACCACGCTGAGATCCTCAGCCTCAAAGGCGACTCCTACCGCCTCAAAAACCGCGACCTCTGCCGCCGCACCACCCCCGACCCATAGCCCGTCCGCGTTGCCGGGGCCGCTCTCCGCTCCGCCCTACGGGCTCCGCTCCGACCAGCCCCGACAACACGAAGGGGGGTCAAGATTCAACCGGCAGAAGGGGGTCAGTTTTCGACCGGCCTTGACAGGCCGAAGACGGGTGGCGGATGCAGCTGTTACGGCGAAGGACGCTGTGCGTGGCGAACGCGGATCGGCGAGCGCCTGCTTCCGCACGATGGGCGGCAACTCCCACCCCGCGAGGGTCGGTCAACTTGACCGCTCTTCCTGGTATCTGAGAGCGTTATTGCCGCACACCGCGCCGCACACCCATGTTCGCGCGCCGGTGCGCGGGAACGCGTTTCTTCACGTTCCCGCTATCTCGACGCTCCGATCCAAAAACGTGATTTCCCAGCTGTAAGCGGGGATTTCTGCGATGGAACTAAG
>JALYLC010000211.1 GCA_030774435.1 Actinomycetota bacterium | reverse complement strand
GCCGGCGACGATCCTCACTTCAGGCGCAGCGTGGCGGTGATGCCCGCGTGGTCGGACGGGTAGAGGCCGCCGACCTGCTTGGTGCCGACGATCCCGGACTTCAACACCTTGATCTTCGGACTGCTTCGCACGAGCACATGGTCGATCCACGTCTCGAGCTGGTCCGCGGTGCTGTGCAGGTCCTCGGCGAAGCAGCACGTCTTGCGCCGCGGGAGGTTGTTGCGGAAGCCCGCCTTGATCGCCGAGTCGTAGGCGTTGTCCTTGCGCGTCGTGCCGCGATCGTTGGCGTTGGCCCCCGGCGCCGAGTTGTAGTCGCCGACGAGGATCGACTGGCGCTTCTTCGACCCCAGCGGGCCGCGCTTGGAGAGCAGCTGCTGCATCTGCTGGTTGGCGATCGCGGGGCTGTAGGCCTCGAGGTGGGTGCTCACGAAGCGGAACTTCTTCTTCGCCAGCGTTCCGTCGACGCCGACCCAGCCGCGCAGCTGCCGAGCCACGCCAACCGGCGTCGGCGGGTCGAAGTGGTTCGTGAACCCTCCGCGGAACGTCTTGCGGACCTTCACCTTGGAGCCCTTGCGGACGAGGATCACGTCGCGCTGGGTGACGCGGACGTCGTAGCCGAGGGCGGTCGGCGCCTCGAAGTCGAACCAGGCGCGGCCGACGACCTCCTTGTAGGGAGCGCCGGCTGCCTTGAGGGCCTTCTGCAGCTCCTTGCTCGAGTCGTAGACGACCTGCGTGGCGGGCGTCTGCGGGCCGTCCTTGACGCCGTCGGCCCCGCGGCGCCAGATCGTCGCCTCCTGGACGCCGACGATGTCGGGCTTCGCCTTGCGGATCTCGGCCGCGAGGGCCTTGGCCCGGGTCGGGAAGGCGTTGGCCTGGACGGTCTGGAAGCGCTGCGCGTCGGCCTGCTCGAACGCAGCCTGGTCCGGAGCGGCGGCGAGCGGGATGAGGTCGGCGCCGAGGTAGACGTTGCGCGTCATGACCTTGAGGTCCTGAGACTTGGCGGACGCGGCGGCCGGGAGCGCGGCACAGGCGCACAGCGCCATGAGCAGCGCCGCGGTGGCGCGGCGGGAAGTCGATGCGGACATGCCGCGAGCGTATCCGGCTACGCGGGGATGGGCTCGAGCGCCTCCGCCCCGTAGGCGGCTTGCACGGCGTCGTCGATCAGCACGTGCTCGGGCAGCCGCAGTTCGGGATCGGCGTCGAGCAGCGTGCGCGCGCGCATCCGCGCCCGCTCGAGCAGCTCCGCGTCCTCCGGCAGCCGCGCGATCTTGAATTGTGCGAGCCCGGACTGCCGGGTCCCGAGCATCTCCCCCTCGCCGCGCAGCTCGAGGTCGATCTCGGCCAGCTTGAAGCCGTCGCGGTGCTCGGCGAGCGCGCGCAGGCGCGGCGACTCCTTGGGCCCGAACAGCACGCAGACCGAGGCGTGTTCGCCACGGCCGATGCGCCCGCGCAGCTGGTGCAGCTGCGAGATGCCGTAGCGCTCGGCGTTCTCGACGAGCATCACGCTCGCGTTGGGGACGTCGATCCCGACCTCGATCACCGTCGTCGCCACGAGCACGTCGGCGCCGCCGCCGGCGAAGGCGGCCATCGCCTCCTGCTTCTCGCGCGGGCGCTTCTGGCCGTGCAGCAGCACGACGCGGAAGTCGCGCAGCTCGGTCGCCTGGAGGCGCTCGAACTCCGCCGTCGCCGCGCGCGCCTGCAGCGCCTCGGACTCCTCGACCAGCGGGCACACGACGAACGCCTGGCGGCCCGCCCGCAGCTCCTCGCGGATGCGTTCGTAGGCCCGAGCGCGCTCACGCTCGCTCGACGCCACGTAGGTCTCGATCGGGCGCCGGCCCGCCGGCAGCTCGCGCAGCACGGTCATGTCCAGGTCGCCGTAGGCGGTCAGGGCGAGCGTGCGCGGGATCGGCGTGGCGGTCATGTGCAGCACGTGTGGCGACAGCGAGGCCGGGGCCTTGCGGTCCAGCGCCCGGCGCTGGTTGACGCCGAAGCGGTGCTGCTCGTCGACCACGACGACCGCGAGGCGGTCGAACTCGACCGTCTGCTCGATCAGGGCGTGAGTGCCGACGAGCAGGCGCAGCTCGCCGGTCGCGAGCTTGCCGAGCAGGTCGGTGCGCCGCGCGGCGGGCGTCGAGCCCGTCAGCAGCGCGGCCTGCACGAGCTCGCCCGGCGTCAGCCTCTGGAGCGTCGCGAAGTGCTGCTCGGCGAGCGTCTCCGTCGGCGCCATCAGCGCGGCCTGCGCGCCCTGCTCGACGGCGCGCAGCATCGCGTAGAGCGCGA
>JALYLC010000210.1 GCA_030774435.1 Actinomycetota bacterium | reverse complement strand
CTGAGAGCGAAAGGCAGAACGCGAGCTGTCCTCATAACCGAGGACCAGAGAAGCTACGGGAGCACGACATGACCGAGACGACCGATTGGAACTCGAAGACCATCGCGGAGTTCCGCGCCAACGAGGGCCGCGTCGGCGGCCCTTTCGAAGGCGCGCCGATGGTCCTGGTGCACCACCGCGGTCGCAAGAGCGGCCGCGGGTATGTCAACCCGATGATGTACCTCCCGGACGACACCAACGACAACATCATCTACGTGTTCGCCACCAAGGCGGGCGCTCCCACCAACCCCGACTGGTACTACAACCTCACCGCCGCCGGCGAGGGCAGCGTCGAACGCGGAACCGAGTCCTACAAGGTCACCGTCCGCGAGCTGACCGGCGCCGAACGCGACCGCGTCTACGCCGAACAAGCCCGCTACTACCTCGGCTTCGCCGACTACGAGCGGCAAACCGCTGGCATCCGAACCATCCCCGTGCTCGAGCTCACGCGCGCGTAGGCCACGTCGAGCGTCCTATCAATCTTCGGCGCCGAGCAACCGTCCAAGCCGAACGACCGGTAGCGCCGGCGCGATCCAGCGCGGCTCGGCCGCAGCCGGTTGCAGTCCAGGCGAGCAAGTGCCGTGATGTGCGGCTCGCGGTGACCCCGCCGAGCGTCGAATAGTGCCAGTCATTCGCACGCTGCGGTCGGCGCCCCGTGTTACCGCGGCAGTCCGAGTGTGAGCGCTTCGCCGGCGGGGCGCGAGAAGCGCCGAGAGGAGAGCACTGGCAACTCGCGGCGAAGGGGCGCACGGAGGAGGTTCACCCGTCCCATCACGTGACACGACACGATCCTCGCATCTGGGCATCCGCTCACCCGCACCGTATTCATGACAGGTAGACCGGCCTCACTCCTTCGGCTGCCCTATGACGGCGGAATGGACGCTCCTGGTGAATGCGCGGATCGCGGCATAGAGAGTGCGTTCAGTGGGTCAGGACTCACCCCAGGGTTCGCCCGTATACCACTCCGGGACCGCCTTGCGATGCAGCAGATCCCGCCGACGGGGACGGGCGACACGGCTCGCCAGCCTACGGAGCACCTAGTCGGCGCATAACGACATCGAGCGCCGGCCAAGGTGGACCCCCCCGGAGGGCGCTAAGCAATTCTCGCGCTGCTCGGTGTCCGTTCGGGAGTTGGTCGCTTGGGTCCCAGCGCCACGCTGCAACCATGGCGAGAACGAGAATCCGGCACTCGCGGAGCAGTCCTTGATCAGCGTCCGGATAGCGCTCGCTGACCTCTTCGGGCACGTGCGCCAGGTCGAACTCAACAGGCCCACGGCAACACGTCTCGAGGTCTACGAACAACAGACCGTTCTTCGTGGTGAGCACGTTGCTTGGGTGCGGCTCCCCGTGCAGCAGCTGCTCGGCGACGCCGCGGTCGCCGATCGCTCGACTCAGGCGCCCCAACGTGTTGCTCAGAAGCTCCCGGTCCGCGTCTGCGAGCGCCGGGGTGTGGTCGCGGCTCGCAACGAGTTGTTGCGCCTGCGCGACGCGATCCGTGAAGTGCGGCGTCGTGACATCGAGCTTTCGCATGCCGGCATGCAGCTGGTGGAGCGCATTCGCGTAGTCCGCAGGTGAGACTTCTCGAGGTGTCACCGGTTCGTAGTAGGTCCACAGCGTGACCACGAAGCCGTCACGCTCGTAGACGAGCGGCTCTACTCGAGGCTCAAGAGCAGCCACAGGGCTCTCGGTTTCGGCGAGCAGTTCAGCAAGCTCGACTTCGAACTGTGCGACCTGATGCGCTACAGGCGCCACTCGCGCGAGGACGTCACAAGGCAGCAGGCGCACAGTGAGCTTGTTCGAGTTGTGCACAACGATCGCGTCATCGACTGCCAGGTCAAGCGCTGAGGCGGTCGACATAGCCGCAGCGACCGCACGCCGAACGTCTGACGCCTGCATTCTCGCCTTCCCCTTGCCGCTTTGCGCCAGGAC
The DNA here is from genome assembly GCA_030774435.1 of Actinomycetota bacterium. GTDB lineage: Bacteria > Actinomycetota > Thermoleophilia > Gaiellales > JALYLC01 > JALYLC01. The sequence continues at coordinate 793 of JALYLC010000210.1, read as the reverse complement.
CTCCAAGCCGCGCAACCTGCGCACGATACCGAACCGATGCATCGAGAATCCACGGCCGTTCGCACACCTCCGCTGGGGTTGCGCACTGCGGCGAGGTCGTGGCTGGGCCGGACCAGCCCTCCTCGCCTACCGTCCGCACATCGGCAGAGCCGTGCGCGGAATGCGGCAGGCCAGGGCGTGTTGCGTCGCTGCCGATTACGGTTGGGGTCCAATGCATGCGGCGCGAAAGAGGATCATGCTCAACGAGACTGCGTCGATTCCAGTCGGCCTTCATCACGAACGATTCGTCGCGAAGCCACTGACCACTGTCACGGCTGCATTGGACTATGCGTCGTACATGGCCAGCCCGGACGTCATCCGCGTACACAGCGACGGTCGGTGGCCCGTCGACGGGTTCACGCTCGCGGATGACCTGGAACTGGTCGCGAAGCACCAAGCCGACCATGAGAACCGCCGCGCGTTCACGTTTGTCATCCTCGCCCCTTCCCTGAGTGAAGCACTGGGCTGCTTGTACGTGAATCCACTCCGCGAGTACCTCCTACGCGCTGGGGCCGATCCCCGACTGCTCGACGCCGTACCGTCGGCTTCGGCGATGGTCACCTTCTGGCTTCGCCAGGAACAGCAGGACACCGGGCTGGCAGACGTTGTGGCTGAAGCCGTGAATAGCTGGCTGCTCACCGAGTGGCCCTTGGCAACGCATTTCTTTCGCGTCCTGCCCGATGAGCGGTCGTCGTGCACGGCCCTCGACCGACTGAACCTTCGGAAGACCCGCCTTCCTTTATCGGGCGACACG
>JALYLC010000209.1 GCA_030774435.1 Actinomycetota bacterium | reverse complement strand
TCCATGGGCCGCGCGCCGATGCGGCTGCGGTGGCGCAGCAGCGAGCGCGCAGCCGCCAGTCGCCGGCGGCGCGTCGCGGCTGACAGTCCGGCTCGCTCGAGCGAGGCGGCGAACGCCTCGAGATCGTCCGCGCACGCGTCGTCGATCTCGACCTCGCGCGCGTGCAGGAACTCCCGCAGCTGCGCCAGGTCTCCCCGGTAGGCGGACACTGTGTGGCGCGAGGCTCCGCGCTCGAGCGCCAGGTGCGTGAGGAAGTCTGCGACGGCGTCCACGCCCGGAACCTTCGCGCATCGGCGCCGGTACCCTGCCGCACTGTGAGCACGCATGCCGGCGGGAGCCGAACCGCGCCGACCGACGCCGTCATCTGGCTCGACGGCGAACCCATGGCGATCAGGGTGTCGCCGGGCGTGCACACGCCCTCGCCGTTCACACAGGTGCTCGTCGCGGCGCTGCCGCGTGTCGACGGCCTCGACGTCATCGATGCGGGCTGCGGCGCCGGGGCCGTGACGATTGCGCTGCTGCGCCGCGGCGCCGTGCACGTGAGCGCCTGGGACATCGTGCCGGCTGCGGTCGAGGACACGCTCGAGAACGTCCGCCGCTACGCGGATCCCGCCCGCGTGACCCCCCACCTGGGCTCCTTCGACTGCCTCGAGGGTGTCGACTCCGACCTGCTCGTGACGAACCCGCCCCAGCGGCCGCGCTCCGTCTGGGAGCAGCTGCCCGCCGACGCGCGCGGCGTCGGCGCCGGCGGCGAGGACGGGCTCGAGAAGCTCGAGCTCATCCTCGCCAACACGCGCGCGCCCCGCGTGATCACCTCGATCTCGACGTTGACGGCCCCCGACCTCGCTCCGCTCGCACGGCAGTACGGCTTCGAGCACGCGACCCTGCTGGCCGACGTGCAGGGCGCGCACGACCCCATCTGGCGCTATGCGGGGAACGTCGAGGACGCCCGCATCCGCGTCTGGGATCTGAGAACCGGTTTCAGGCGCGCATGAGCGAGGTCTCGCTGCGACGCGCGCGCACGCCGGACGTCCCTGCCATCCACGACCTGATCGAGCTCTACGCGAACGACCGCATCCTGCTGGCCAAGGAGCGCGTGCAGCTGTACGAGGACGTTCAGGACTTCTGGGTCGCCGACGACAGCGGGCGCGTCGTCGGCTGCGGGGCCGTCCACCCGCTGTGGGAGGACATCGCCGAGATCCGCACCGTCGCCGTCGATCCGTCCGTGCGCGGCCAGGGCGTCGGCCGCATGCTCGTCGAGCGCCTGATCGCGACGGTGCGCGAGCTCGGCATCGCACGAGTCTTCGTGCTGACGTTCGAGCGCGACTTCTTCGCGGCCTTCGGGTTCCGCGAGATCGAGGGCACGCCCGTGACCGCGGAGGTCTACGCCGAGCTGCGCAGCTCGTTCGACGAGGGCGTCGCCGAGTTCCTCGACCTCGAGCGCGTCAAGCCCAACACGCTCGGCAATCACCGCATGCTGCTCGAGCTGTAGGGCGCTCCTCGCTCGTTAGAAAACGGGCGACACGGACGTGGGCGTGCCGAGCTTGAGGTGATACGTGTTGAGCGGCGACTTGCCTGGCCCGATGACGATCGTTCCGCGCGCGTGCGCGTACTTCCCGGTGCCGCCGGCGATGCTGTAGGTCTCGACGCCGTTGCGGATGACGCCGTGGAGGCGGATGGTGCCGCCCGGAAGCGTCGTGACGCCGTCGAACGTCGCCGAGGTCGCGCTGGTCAGGATCAGCACGCCCTCGTCGCTCCCCACGACTGCGCCGGCGGGCTTGCCGAATTGCCTCGCCACATTGACGAGCCGGTCGCGGAGGAGCACCCGATCGCCCTTGCTCGCGCCCTTCGGAGCCTTGTCGGTGGGGATCGAGGCAGTCGTCACCGACCTGACCGTGATCACGATCGTGGTCGGCGCGGCAGCGGACGCGACCGCCGTGCCCGTGGCGAGCAGCATCAGGGCGAATGTGAAGACAATTCGGCGCATGGGCTCGTTGTGACGCGGAACCGCTGCGCCTAGACCGGCAGCATCAGCCGGTAGGTATTGAGCGGGTACCCGCCGGGGCCGATCACGACCTTGCCGCTGGCACGCGCGTACCGGCCGGTTCCCCCGGTGACGATGAGAGGCGGGCCCGGAACCGACGTGAGGCTCAAGGTGCCCTTGAAGCGGATCTTCCCGCCCGGGAGGATCGCGACGCCGACGAAGGATCCCGTCCTCGGCCCCGTGACGACGATGATGCCCGAATCGTGCCCGACGACCGCTCCGGCGGCCTTTCCGAACTGCTTCCCCACGTTTCTCAGCTCGTCGCGGACGAGATAGCGGTCGCCGTTGCTGTCGCCCTTGGGCGGATGGTCGTCGTTGAAGCTCGCCGTGACGTGCGACGTCACCCGGATCACGAGTGCCGTGGGCGTCCCGCCCGAGCTCGGCGTGCTGCCGCCCGCTGCGCTCACGGCGACGAGCGCGAGAACGAGGACGAGCACGGAGATGAGGGGGCGCACGTCGCCATTGTGACGGACTCCGTCCGGCGTGGCCAGGCCAGGTCAGCCCGCGGAAGGCCTACGTCAGACCGGCGCGCCGTCCACGATCTCCGAGAGCGGGATGTACGGGTGCCCGAGATCGCGCGCTACCGGCTCGTACGTCACACGGCCCGCCATCACGTTGACGCCGCGCGCCAGGGCACGGTCGCTCCGGACGGCGCCGGCCAGGCCGCGGTCGGCGATCACCTCGACGTAGGGCAGCGTCGCGTTCGTCAGGGCACGCGTCGACGTCATCGGGACGGCGCCCGGCATGTTCGCGACGCAGTAGTGGACGATGCCGTCGACCTCGTAGGTCGGCTCCAGGTGCGTGGTCGGGCGCGAGGTCTCGAAGCAGCCGCCCTGGTCGATCGCAACGTCGACGAGCACCGAGCCGGGCTTCATCAGGCCGAGCATCTCGCGCGTCACGAGCTTGGGCGCGCGCGCGCCGTGCACGAGCACCGCGCCGATCACGAGGTCGGCCTCGCTGATGGCCTCCTCGACCTGCAGCGTGTTCGACATCGCGACGGTGGCGCGACCGTCGAGCATCGGATCGAGCTCGCGCATGCGGTCGATCGAGCGGTCGAGCACCCAGACGTCGGCCTGCATGCCGACCGCGATCAGGGCCGCGTTGTAGCCGACGATCCCGCCGCCCAGCACGGCGACCTTGCCCGGCGGCACGCCCGCGACGCCGCCCAGCAGCACGCCGCGGCCGCCGTGCGCCTTCTCGAGCGCGTGGGCCCCCATCTGCGGCGCGAGGCGGCCGGCGACCTCGCTCATCGGCGCGAGCAGCGGCAGGCGGTGGTCGTCGGTCTCGACCGTCTCGTAGGCGACGCAGGTCGCGCCCGAGTCGATCAGCGCCTGCGTCAGCTCGGGTGCCGGCGCCAGGTGCAGGTAGGTGAACAGCACCAGCCCGGGCCGCAGCCTCGGATACTCGGCAGGGAGCGGCTCCTTGACCTTGAGCAGCAGCTCGCTGCCCGACCAGACGTCGTCGCAGGCCGCGAGCGTCGCACCCGCTGAGATGTACGCGTCGTCGGAGAAGCCCGAGCCCACGCCGGCGCCGGCTTCGACTGCGACGTCGTGTCCCCGCGCCACGAGCTCGCGTGCGCCGGCGGGGGTCAGCGCGATGCGCTCCTCCTGTGGCTTGATCTCCTTGACAACGCCGATCTTCACGCCTGCTCCCGGGTCGACTGCCGGGCGCCAGTGTAATCCCGCGGCACGGTTGCGAGAAGCGCGCGCCGCGATCGGTCACCTCCAGGCCGTGGGCAGCGGGAACCCCCCGTCCGGCGGGAGATCGCGTGGCCGGGCGAGCCGCCGCGCCGCGGGGGAGCTCGAGCGTCGTGCGCGGGTGCGGCGCGGGCGCACGAGGTCACTCAGGTCGCGCTGCGGGCGCCCTCGACGAGCGCCAGCGTGACGTCGACCATCGTCTCCACGTCGGCTGCTGCGATGCGCTCCTGCGCGGTGTGAATGAGCTCCATCCCGTTGGCGATGTTGACGCACGGGATGCCGTTCGCGTTGAAGACGTGGGCGTCGGCGCCGCCGCCGGTGGCGTGCAGCTCCGGCGCGACACCGCAGCTCTCGAGCGCCGCCCACGCGATCTGCACGACGGGATCGGTGCGCCTCAGCTTGTAGGCGTGGTACTCCATCGTGACGGCCGTCTCGAGCTCGCACTCGGCGGCGTTGGCCGCATGCGCGAGGGCGTCGAGCATCGACTGGCTCAGCTTGAGCGCCCGCTCGTGGTCGCGCGAGCGCACCTCGAGCCGTAGCTCGCAGCGGTCGGCCACGACGTTGCGCGCGATACCCCCGGAGATCGTCCCGACGTTGGCCGTCGTCTCGTCGTCGAGACGGCCGAAGCGCATCTCGGCCAGCGCGTGCGCGGCGGCGGCGATGGCGTTGCGGCCCTCCTCGGGGGCGATGCCGGCGTGCGCGGCGCGCCCCAGGAAGGTGGCGTCGATCGAGTACTGCGACGGGCAGGCCGTGACGAGGCCGCCGATCGGCGCGGAGTGGTCGTAGACGTAGGCGATGCGCGCCGCGAGCTGCGAGCTGTCCACGGCCTTGGCGCCGAGCAGGCCGATCTCCTCCTGCACGCTCAGGATCAGCTCGATGCCTGCGTGCGGGCGGTGCTCGGCCACGACGCGCCGCAGGCCCTCGAGCATCGAGGCCACGGCCGCCTTGTTGTCGCCCCCGAGGATCGTGTCGCGTGCGTTCGTGACGATCCCGCCGGAGAGCACCGGCTCGATCGGCGCCGTCGGCTCGACCGTGTCGATGTGGGCGCAGAACATGATCGGCGCGCCGTGCTCGCCCGCCGTGGCCGGGATGCGGCAGATGATGTTGCCCGCCTCGTCCCCCGGCAGCGGCGGCGGCTCCTCGTGAGCATCGAGGCCGAGATCGCCCAGGTAGGCGAGGCATCGGTCTGCGACGGCCCGCTCGTGCCGGGAGGGGCTCGCGATCGCCGCCAGCTCGAGGAACAGGCCGAGGGCGCCGCCCGCCTCGACCGCTGCCGTCATGCCGTGCGCTCTCGCCCTGCCTGCACGCGCTGCGCCGCGCCCACGAAGTCGCGGAAGAGCGGGTGCGGCCGCGTCGGGCGGGACTTGAACTCGGGGTGGAACTGCGACGCGCAGAACCACGGATGGTCGGGGAGCTCGATCACCTCGACCAGATCCTTGGCCGCGAACACCCCCGAGACCCGCAGGCCGGCGGCTTCGAGTCGCGGCCGCAGGTGGTTGTTGACCTCGTAGCGGTGGCGGTGGCGCTCGTACACGAGCGTCTCGCCGTAGGCGTCCTGGGCGTGAGTGCCGCCGCGCAGCTCGACGGGCTCGGCGCCCAGACGCATCGTGCCGCCCATGTCCTCGATGTCCTGCTGCTCGGGCAGCAGCGCCACCACCGGGTAGAGCGTGTCCGGGTCGAACTCCGTGGAGTTGGCACCGTGCATATCGCAGACGTTGCGCGCGAACTCGACGACCGCGCACTGCATCCCGAGGCAGATGCCCAGGAACGGCGTGCCCGATTCGCGTGCGAAGCGCACGGCCGCGACCTTGCCCTCGATCGCGCGCGGGCCGAAGCCGCCGGGGATGAGGATGCCGTCGACGCCGCGCAGCTGCGCGGCCGCCTCGTCGGGGCCCAGCGTCTCGGCGTCCACCCAGTCGATCTCGAGGTGCGTGCCGTGGTGGATGGCACCGTGCTTGAGCGCCTCGACGACCGAGAGATATGCGTCCTGCAGCTGCACGTACTTGCCGACGATCGCGATGCGCACGCTGCCCTCGAGCTCGTCGATGCGGTGGCAGAGCTCCTCCCACTTCTCGAGCTTGCTCGGCGTGACCTCCAGGCCGAAGTGCTCGAGCACGAGCTCGTCGAGCTTCTGTTCGCGCAGCCGCAGCGGCACCGTGTAGAGATGCGGCACGTCCTCGGCGGCGATCACCGCGCGCTCGTCGAGGTCGGCGAAGAGTGCGATCTTGGCGCGCAGCTCGCGCGGCAGCGGGCTGGACGAGCGCGCGACGACGACATCGGGCGAGATACCGATGCGGCGCAGCTCGTTGACCGAGTGCTGCGTGGGCTTGGTCTTGAGCTCGCCGGCGGCCTCGATCATCGGCACGAGCGTGACGTGCAGGTAGAGCACGTTGTCACGGCCGAGCTGCGTGCGCAGCTGGCGGATGGCCTCCAGGAACGGCAGGCTCTCGATGTCGCCGACCGTGCCGCCGATCTCGACGAGCACGATGTCGACGTCGGTCGAGGACGAGACGCGCAGGATGCGGCTCTTGATCTCGTCGGTGATGTGCGGGATCACCTGGACCGTCGAGCCGAGGTACTCACCCTTGCGCTCGCGGCGGATGACGGTGTTGTAGACGCTGCCGGCCGTCGAGTTCGAGGCGCGCGACGTGTTCTCGTCGATGAAGCGCTCGTAGTGGCCGAGGTCGAGGTCGGTCTCCGCCCCGTCCTCGGTCACGAAGACCTCGCCGTGCTGGTACGGCGACATCGTGCCCGGGTCGACGTTCATGTACGGGTCGAGCTTCTGCACCCCGACCTTGAGGCCGCGCGCCTTCAGCAGCGTGCCGAGCGAAGCGGCCGTGATGCCCTTGCCGAGCGAGGAGACGACGCCGCCCGTGATGAAGATGTACTTGGCGGACTTCGATTCCATTCGTCCTCCCCGACCAGCCGCGGACCCTTGACCTTCTGAGGCATCCTAGATGGTCGGTCGGCAGGGCCTCATAGGCTTGCCGCCGTGACGCCGCTCGCCCTTGCGCTGGTGCTCGTGGCCGCCTTCGCGCATGCGGGCTGGAACGCTCTCTCCAAGCGCGCTCCGGGTGGCGCGGCGTTCGTCTGGTCGCAGACGCTGGTCGCCTCGGTCTGGATGATCCCGGTCGCCGCGGCCGGCTGGTGGCTCGACGACGGCGCGCGCGTCTCGCTCGTGATCGTGCTCATGGGGATCGTGAGCGGCAGCTCGCATGCCGTCTACTTCGTCCTGCTTCAGCGCGGCTACGCCACCGGCGACCTCTCGCTCGTCTACCCGCTGGCGCGTGGGACGGGCCCGATCTTCGCCACCGCGGGCGCGATCGCGATCCTCGGCGAGCATCCGGGCCCGATTGCGCTCGCCGGGACCGTGGCGATCGCCACGGGCGTCGTCCTGCTGCTCGCGACCCGCGGCCTCAGTCGCGGGCCGGCGCTCGCGTACGCGGTGCTCACCGGCTTCGTGATCGGCGTCTACACCGTGTGGGACGGGCACGCGGTGCGTGCCTCGCACGCCGAGCCGCTCGTCTACCTGCTGGTCACCAACCTCACGATCCTCGCCGCGCTCACGCCCGCAGCCCTGCGCAACCGCGCGAGCCTGCGATTGCTCGCGCGCGACTTCCGTCGCGTCGTCGTCGCGGTCGGGGTGCTCTCGCCATTCGCCTACGCGCTGGTGCTGTTTGCGACGCGGCTCGCGGGCGTGGCCTACGTCGCACCCGCGCGGGAGGTGTCGATCCTGATCGGGGCGGTGATCGGCACGCGCTACTACGCCGAGCGAGGCGGCTGGCAGCGGATCGCCGGCGCTGCGGCGATCGTCGGTGGTGTGATCGCGCTCGCGCTGGGCTAGCGGGCGCGGACGTCGAACCCGAGGGCGCCGGAGCACGTCTCGCGCGCGGCCTGGCTGCGGGCGTGCACGCTGACGTGGCCGATGCCGCCGTGCAACTGCAGCGAGAGGTAGATCTCGGGCTGCCGGCTGTTGTCGTCGGCCACGAACGTGACGTTCGCGCTGCCGTCCGCCGGGAGGTAGATGCGGGAGTACGTCGTGCGGCCCGCGCTGCGTGCCCCGAAGGCCAGCGTCGAGGTGCTGCGCCGGTGCGTGCGCGTGTTCTGGCACGCCAGTGGCATGCGCACCTGGAGGCCCGTGATCTGCGAGCGCTGCACGACGAAGCTGAGCGAGCCGTTCGCGCCGAGCGCGGCGTAGCGCCCGCTCTGGAAGAGCGAGGGGCTCTGGCTGGCGCTGGCTGCGCCGGCGGCGGTGGCCAGCAGGAGGAGGGCGAGCGCGCCCGAGCGAAGAATGCGCATGGCTCCGCCATCGGGCCCGGGCGCATGCGCTGGGATCCCCCGTTCGGTGGAGCGGTCAGTGCGCGTTGCCACGGAGGCTGATCGCGAGCGCCCGCGCGTCTGCATCGCCCGCGTCCGCCCCGAGCATGCGCACGAGCTCCTCGAGCGCGGCGTCGGGATCGAGTTGCTCGACGTGTGCCTCGCTCGTCTCGCCCTGGGTCTTCTCGACCAGGAAGTGGCGGTCGGCGGCGGCGGCGATCTGCGGCAGGTGCGTGATGCAGAGCACCTGCGCGGTGGCCGCGAGCTCGCGCAGCTTGTCGGTGAGCACGCGCGCGGTGCGGCCGCCGATGCCCGCGTCGACCTCGTCGAAGACGAGCATCTCGGTGGCCCCGCCGTCGCGCGCCGCCAGGCGCACCGCGAGCGCGATGCGCGAGAGCTCCCCGCCCGAGGCCACGCTGCCGAGGGGGCCGGCGGGCAGGCCCGGATTGGCAGCGAGGCGCAGCTCCACGG
>JALYLC010000208.1 GCA_030774435.1 Actinomycetota bacterium | reverse complement strand
GCCGTAGGTCGTGCGCTCGCCGCTCGCCGGCTCGACCAGGGCGAGCGAGCCGTCCGGCGCGGCGAGCAAGTCGAGCAGCGCCTCGGGGGCCGGTGTCACGCGGCGATCCCGTGCAGGCGGCGGCAGTTGCCGGCCAGTACGCCGGCTCCGATGCCGGCGGCCTGCTCGTCCGTGAGCCAGCGGCGCTCGACGGCCGTGCTGAGCACCCGCGCGAGCGCCTCGCGCGCGACGTGCGCCGCAAACCACGCGACCTCGGGCTCGCTGGCCTCGTCCGACCCGTAGAGCACCTTCGACGGCGGCGCGACGCCCAGGGCCGTCTCGATCAGGCGGTCGATCGCGAGCGACGCCCAGGGGATCCCGATCGAGAGGTCGAGGTAGACGTGGGGGAGGATCGAGGCGATGAACGCGGCCTCGTCCGTCCACGGCCAGCCCGCGTGGATCAGCAGCACCGGCTGCTGCGGGTGGCGCTTGAGCAGGTCGAACAGGCCCGCCGGGCGGGCATGCGCCACGAGGCTGTCCGGATCGCCGCCGCCCGAGTGGATGTGCACGGGCACTCCGCTGGCCGAGGCCACGGCGAGCACGCGGTCGAGCAGCCGGTCGCGCACGGGCTTGGCGTGCGCACGCGTCTCGCGAAAGCCGTCCTGGCGCCAGCGCGTGAAGGCTCCGCGAGCGTCGGCGGCGCTCGGGTGGCCGACGTCGAGCCCCGTGCGGTAGGCGATCACCGACTTGAAGGCCACCGCGCCGGCCGCGGCAGCCGCTTCGAGGCGCGCGCTGAGCGCATCCTCGAGCTCGTCATACCCGGCCGCCCCGTCGCGGTCCTGGGCGATCCACGGCTCGATGCGCACGACGCGATGCACCGGTATGCCCGCCTCGCGTTGCAGTTCAGTGCCCGGGATGATCGGCAGCGGAAAGCCCTCGTCGACGACGAGTCCCTCGATGCGGGCGTCGCGCCACAGCTCCTGCAGGTACCCGGTCGCATCTGCACGCAGCCGCTCCACGCGCGCGACGCTCACCGCCTCGTTCGTCGGCTCGCACCCCAGCTGCGCGCCCAGGCGCGCGACCAGCGCCAGCGCCAGAGGCGTGCTCGCGGTCGCCCGCGCGAGCACGTCGGAGTAGGCCGCCGGATCGCCGCCCGACGTCAGCACGCACATCCCCAGCATCGTGACGCGCTCGGCAAAGCCCTCCGGCGAAGCGTCCAGCAGCTCCGCTGTCCGCCAGCCGTGCAGGTGGGTGTCGATCACGGGCGCGTCGCTGAGGTCGACCATGACCGCGAGGCTAGCGACATTCCCCCCGGCAGAGCGCCCCCTTCTGCATATAAAGGGGTCTGACACCTTTATATGCAGGCCGGTCAGTTCACGCGGGCCGTGCTGGACGTGCTGCTTGGAGCGCCGGCGTCGACTGCAGCCACGAGGCCCGCGACGAGGCCGCAGCGCTGGGCCAGGGAGGAGATTTCGATGTACTCGTCCGGCGAGTGGTCGAGCGCCCCGACGGGCCCGAGGCCGTCGAGCGTCGGCAGGCCGGCACCGGCGGTCCAGCAGCCGTCCGAGACGCCTCCGGTGGAGGTTTCCGGCACCGCCGTGCCAAGCGCGTCACCCAGAGCCGCGGCCTGCGCCGCCAGAGCCGCGACGGCGGGCGTGCGCTCGAGCGGCGGTGTGGCGAGCCGCTCCTCGGTCGTGAACGTCACGCCACGGTGCACGTTCACGCGCAGCAGCTGCTCCTCGGCCCAGTCGAGGTCGGCCTCGTGCCAGCCGCGCATGTCGATCGTCGCCCGCGCCTCGCCCGGGACCGAATTGAGCACGTCGCCACCGCGCATGCGCGTGACGTGGAGCGTCAGACCTTCGCGTGCCCCGTCGAGCCCGGCGATGCGGGGGAGCTCCCGGGCCAGCGCGAGCACCGCGTTGCGGCCGTGCTCGGGCTCGGAGCCCGCGTGAGCCGAGCGCCCGCGCGCGACCACGTCGAGCCAGCGGCCGCCCTTGCGCGCCGCCACGACCGCCCCTCCGGGCCGGCCGCACTCCATGCACAGGACTGCATCGAACCCCGCGAGCCGCGCCTGGGTCGCTATGGGCTCGGAGCGG
>JALYLC010000207.1 GCA_030774435.1 Actinomycetota bacterium | reverse complement strand
TCCCACCGCGGCAAGGGCTGGGAGGCCGTGACCGAGCAGGCGATCCGCGCCCTCGCGATGCGCAACCAGCCGCTGGTCGCGATCCTCTGGGGCCGCGACGCCCGCACCCTCAAGCCGCTCCTCACCCCGCACCCCTGCATCGAGAGCGCGCATCCGAGCCCGCTCTCGGCGCACAACGGGTTCTTTGGCTCCAAGCCGTTCTCGCGGGCCAACGCCATGCTCGCCGAGCAGGGCGCCGAGCCGATCGACTGGCGCCTGCCCTGACCGCAGCGGAGTTCGGCGAGGCTCGGCGCGGTTCGCCGCGCCGGCTCACGGTGGTCGTCGGCGGACTCGTCTTCTTCGATCTCGTGCTCTGGTTCGCGGTGGCTCCGCTGCTGCCGGGCTGGGAGCACTCGCTGCACATGAGCAAGGCGGAGTCGGGCATCGTCGTCGGCGCCTACAGCGCGGCCGTGCTGCTCGTTGCGGTGCCGGCGGGGACGCTCGCCGATCGCTTCGGGCCGCGGCGCGTCACGATTGCGGCCACGCTGCTGTTCGCGATCGCGGCGCCTCTGCACGCGTTCGTCGGGTCGTTCGCCGAGCTCGTGAGTCTGCGCTTCGCGGCCGGCGTCTTCAGCGCCGTCTCCTGGTCGGCCGCGCTGGCCTGGGCGATCGGGAGCGCGCCGCCCGAGCGGCGGGGGCGCACCGCGGCCATGATCAACTCGGGGCTTCCCCTCAGCGCGATCGCGGGGCCGCTCTTCGGCGGGCCGGTCGTGCACCTCGTCGGGCAGAAGGCGGCGATGGGTGGCCTCGGCGCGGTCGTGCTACTGCTCGGGGCCGTCGCCTCGCGCGAGCCGGAGGTCGGCTCGCCGGCACATGAGCACGTGGCGCTGCGCGACAGCATCCGCACCGTCGCGCGCGACTCCTGGCTGCTCAGCGCCAACGTCGCGCTGGTCGTGCTGGCGATCGCGGGCACGACGATGCAGACGCTCGGCTCGCTGCATCTCTCCAGCGAGGGCGTCTCTCAGAGCGGAATCGGCGCGGCCTTCACGATCGTCGCGATCGCCGGCGCTGCGACGACGCTCACCTTCGCCCGCCTCTCCGACCGGCTGGATCGGCTGAAGACCGTCGGGTGGGGCACGCTCCTGCTCGCGCCGTCCCTCAGCGCCATGGCGCTGCCGCTCGGCACGCTCGCGTTCGTGGCGGCGATGGTCGCGTGCGGGATCTCGCAGTCGATCGGCTTCGTGTCGGCCTATCCGCTGGCGGCGGACGGCGCCGAGCGGGCCGGCGTCGGGCAGGGGGTCGCCATGGGCCTGCTCTCGGTCAGCTGGGGCGTCGGCGCGCTCATCGGCCCCGTGGTGACGGGAACCGTGGCGCAGCTCGCGAACGACGCCACGGCGTTCGCACTCGCGGGCACTCTGGCGCTGGCGGCCGCCCTCGGCGTCCGCTGGCGCACTCGCGAGTAAGGCTCTACACTCGCCGCTTGACCGCGGGCGACTCCAGCGCAGCAGCTAGCGAGGCGATCGTCCTCGAGTCGGTGACGAAGCGCTTCGACAACGTGTTGGCCGTCGACGACGTCTCCTTCGAGATCCACGAGGGAGAGTTCTTCTCGATGCTCGGCCCCTCGGGCTGCGGCAAGACGACGACGCTGCGGATGATCGCGGGCTTCGAGGAGCCCAGCGCGGGGCGGATCCTGCTGCGCGGCGGCGACGTCACGCACGTGCCGCCGGCCAAGCGGCACGTCAACATGGTGTTCCAGTCCTACGCGCTCTTCCCGCACATGAACGTGTTCGAGAACGTCGCCTTCGGGCTGCGCGTCAAGCGCGTCGGCGGTGACGATCTGCGCACGCGCGTCACGCAGGCCATGCGCTCGGTGCGCCTCGAGGGCATGGAGGAGCGCCGCCCCGGGCAACTCTCCGGGGGGCAGCAGCAGCGGGTGGCCCTCGCGCGCGCGCTCGTCAATCAACCCGCGGCGCTGCTGCTCGACGAGCCGCTCGGCGCGCTCGATCTCAAGCTGCGCCAGGAGATGCAGCTCGAGCTCAAGGAGATCCAGGCGCGCACGCGCACGACGTTCGTGTACGTCACGCACGACCAGGAGGAGGCGCTCACGATGAGCGACCGCATCGCCGTCATGAACGACGGCCTGGTCGAGCAGATCGCGGCCCCGCGCGAGCTCTACGAACATCCGGCCAGTCCGTTCGTCGCAGGTTTCATCGGCACCTCGAACCTGCTCGCGCTGCGCGTCGACAGCGCCACCGGCGGCCTCGTGGCCATGAATCTGGGCGCGGGCGAGCGGTTGCTCGCGGTCTCGGGGGCGCGCCCGGGCGAGACGGTGCAGATCACCGTGCGCCCCGAGAAGATCAAGCTGGGCGAGCCGCCCGACGCGACCGGCGGACAGGCTCGCGTGCACGGAACGGTGGCCGAGGCCGTCTACCTCGGCTCGATGACGCAGGTCATCGTGGACCTGCCGACCGGCGAGCGCCTCGTGGTGCATCGCCTCAACGACCGGCTCAGCGGCGACGAGGTGCAGGCGGGCGACCGCATCGTCCTGCACTGGGCCGCCGAGCACAGTTTCGTCATCCCCGCGGCGCCGGCACTTGCCGGTGGCGGGGCGAGCACAGGGGGAACAGCATGACCGAGCCGATCCGGCTTTCCCGCCGCGGCTTCCTCGGGGCGACGATGGCCGCCGCCGCGTCCGCAGGACTCGCCGCCTCCAACACCGACGCGTTCGCGAGCGCCGGCGGCAAGACCTCGCCGCTCGTCGTGCACGATTGGTCGTACTACCAGAAGGACTTCACCGGCTTCAAGGCCTACTTCCAGAAGTGGGGCGTGCCCAAGTACATCACGTTCAACACGGACCAGGCCGAGCTCGCCCGCGCGGCCTCGGGAGCAATCACCTACGACCTCACGCACCCCTGCATCGCCTACATCCCGGACTGGAAGGCCGCGGGCCTGATCGGGCCGATCGACCGCACCAAGTTCGAGGGCTTCGCCAAGGTCAACAAGCAGCTGTCGCAGCCGGGCATCGTCGACGGCAAGACCTACGGCATCCCCTGGGACTGGGGCTACTCGACGCCGATGTACCGCGGCGACAAGTACACGCCGTCCTCGCAGTCGTGGGAGGCCGTGCTGTTCGACAAGAAGCTGCGCGGCAAGGTCACGATGTACGACGAGGGCGTGGCAATGATCAAGATCGGCGCGCTCATCAACGGCCACCAGAACGTCAACACGCTGACGGCCAAGCAGATCGCCCAGTCGCGCGACACGATGATCAAGGCCAAGGCCAACATCGTCTCCTTCTGGCAGTCCGAGACGCAGGCCATGCAGGACTTCATCTCGGGCAAGGTGTGGGTCACCTACGCCTGGCCCGACACCTACGCGCAGGTGATCGCGAAGCCGTCCATGAAGAACGCCAAGGTCGTCTACATGCAGCCCAAGGAAGGGCAGCTGGCCTGGATCTGCTCGTTCGCGATCTCCTCCAAGCCCAAGAACGAGGCCCTGGCCTACGACTATCTCAACGTGGCCTACTCGGCGCCGGCGATGGACTTCCTCGTCAACGCGTTCTTCACCGGGGGCTCTGCCATGACGGCCGCCACGCTGTCCAAGACGGATCCGAAGTTCGTCAAGCAGTTCCACCTCAACGCCCTGTCGACGGCGCTCAAGCCGCCCAAGGTGTGGCTCGAGGAGCACCTCTACAACCGCAACGCCTACCTCAAGGCTTACCAGG